>QMYO01000306.1 GCA_003662715.1 Candidatus Bathyarchaeota archaeon
AGCTGATTATAAAGACGCAAAAGAATTTTTGCTAATTTTTAGCGGAAAGCAGCGGACGCTTTTTAACTTGAGTCAACGTTCTAAGTAGATGATTCTATGATAAGACTACATGGATTACTGCTTAGTTTTCTTAGATTTCATTCTTGGACCAAGTCCCCCATCATGAGCGCTCAAGATGAAGCTTAGCTTATTTCCCTTAAAATATTCTCTGAATTGGTTGCCACATTTACACTTGTACATTTTGACTTTGAAAACCCCGTATTTCCAAGTCTTTGTTGGTTCTTTCACTTCAGTTTTACATTTTGGACATTTAGCCATTTAGGGTAGCCCTAGCTAAGTTTGTGAGCATTTGCATAAATTGTTTTTGGAAGCAAATCAAAATGAGGTCTCAGTTGGAGTAGGTCTCTAGATTTTTTGGTTATAGCGTATGTATCGGTAGGATCCTTTTAGGACTGATTGCTTTAATTATTCCCTTTAATTGGTAGGGGTAATAGTGTCCTGAAACTCTTATCCGGTAGGATTGTATGCCCATCTTTAAAAACCAATGGGCTACCACGTTGTATTCGGAGGCCTCTTCTATTTGGGGTTCTGGTTCTGAAATTATTGCTGTAAAGTCTTTCGGATCACGCTGAGTTGAGGAAATATCCTTTAAGAAATCTACGACTTTTCGATAAGAAACGAAAGTTAAAGCTTTTGGTTCAAGCGCGCGCTATTATTCAGCGGTTAGGGCGTCTGGAACGGAAAATCGACGGAATTGACCTTAGAACGCGTACTATGATGGCTGGTTTGCGTGATTGGATGAGTTTCAAGCCCGGTTACATTCAGAAGGTTGCTTGTCAAGACGAGGTGGATGCCGAAATCATTGAGCGCCTACTCCAAGCAGATGATGGGGGTGTTCTGCCTTCTATTATTGCGAATAATTTGTCAGTGTATGGATTAAAACGCTGGGATGTCACGCGAAGGATTAAACGTATGAACAAGAAGCTTAAGAAGGAACTGGAAAGTCGGTAGCGGGGAAGAGAGGTCACAAGTGGGCCGTATCCAGCTTCGTGCGAAACGCTTGAGTGCACTCTGATGGCATACGTTGTTTCGAATTGAACAATTACAGTTGAAATGCCTCTAGAAAAAATAGCCAACCTAGCAAACACGATGCCTGCGGTTTTATCGCTTACGATGGTGCCAAAGTCCATATATCAACAGCAATCCTCTTCAATTCTCTAGGCATCCAAGCTCTCTTTCAGCACGCACAAGGATTAAGTATCAGTAACTCCTGGCAATCGGGGCTACTTAGGGATCGCAAGACTTAACAATGCTGATGGACTAAAGAATGTTGAAAAGCTCGCGATCTCTCTTAACGGGGTTCAATGATGACGAATGTTCCCGTAACTATTTATTATGAAGCTGATCAGGAAGCTTACTGGTTTAGAGCCTTATCTGGTCATCTGAGTACGGCTAAACTAATAAAGATGGATGAGCATGGCCGGAATCCGCCTAAAATCGATGAACTGCTGGCATACGATGTACCTGACATAATACTAACAGTAGATAATAATCCGAAGTTGGTACTCGAAAAGACAGAAGAGGTTCCTACAGGGCACAATGTGGGGCAACGTTTTGCGCGATTGGTTAGGGCTGCCGAAGCTGGGGTGATGGTAGTCTTTTTCCTTCCGTTCGCGGCGATGAAACACGGAAGATACGCCAATGTCTGCTACATAAATGCTCGGTTAATCCTCGCGATGCTTAGCGTGGAAAGAATACATGGTGTTCCGCAGTTGGCGATAGACTGGTCCTCAGATGAGCATCACGAATTGATAAGAAACGGCTCGGAGAACAGACAAGTAAGCGCTCTCATAGATGATTTGTTTCTAGCGAGTTTTGATTATCGGAAGGTTGGAAAGATCGAGGAGCTCAGAAGGAGAATGCAAGACACGTATAAAGAAGCTGTAAAGAGAAATCCGCGCTATAAAAGACCGCCACCCTCCGTACGTGTTGAGAAAACAGCGAAGTTGGTTGATTATTGGAGCGAGCAATATAGGGACTTTGAAACACGGATCCTTACCTCATAAAACTTTTGGTCGAGGGAACAAGTGTTGATTTCAAGGTAAGACCAGGCGAACGCCGGCTAGTGCGCAAATGGCTAGTATGGCGAGGGCGATTATGTATTTCATGAACTTGAGGAAGTCCTTGCGAAGCAGCACTATCTCTTGCTGGGTGGTCTTTCATGGCTTCAAATAAACCGGAGTGAAGATTTCTCCTGCGCAACGCTTTTTCCTTTTTCAGCCGGCCACTCCATCAACATCCGTTGTCATTAAGGTTAATATTAAACTACCACCAAGCGTTCAGTTAAGATGCACCGTCCTAGGCTTTCGAAAAAGCTAATTATAAATTCTTATAGGGAAAACTGTAAGAGTCTGTTCGGTTATGCTGGGAGTTCAGAGATGATAAAAACCTTCTCAAACAATTTCGACTCGCCCTTGAGTTGCTTTGTTGCGAACAAACATGCTAGTAGCGTTTGCTTCATGAACATGAAGGTGTACTCTTTATTTCGAGCGCGTAATTGATAAATTTGTTTGTAATTTATTTATCAGTTTACTTGAAGGTTCCATTATGTTCACAGCTGGTCCATCGCGTGCAAGATTAAGTTGTAACCTGATGGAGCAAATCGGGAGATTTCTATGTAACGAGTTGAATTTTGAAATTGGCAAATCTAAAAGGCAGTTTCCTATTTATGCACATGCTGTAGAACGTGTAGAAAGCGATGATTTCTACTATACCTATCTTGAGCCAACTCCTCGCCTCCTTGAGTGGGAAGAGGGTACATGGGTTAAAATAGAGCAGATGGGGAATTCTCAGTACGGGAGCATATGGTTTACTGAGCAACAAGTTCCCTATCTTTTAACAGGTGATCCGATATCACTTGGTACGGTCAGTATGGTTGAGGCAGACGGTATACAATTATTAAATATGCAATCTGAGGCTTTTTTAAGGATTTATAAGCAAAATACTGCTCAAGCTCGTATTATTAAAAGAATAATGATGGGGGAATATTCTCCTGAAAAGTTATCACCGCAAAATATAGAATTCTTCGACGAACGTATATCTAGGAATAACAGCCAAGCCCTTGCTGTTAAAAAGGCGTTAACAGCTTGCAGAAACAGAACATTCTTCTTAATTCATGGACCGCCAGGAACTGGAAAAACTACTGTTATCACAGAAATCGTTCGGCATCTTATTAAATCAAATTGCAAGGTTCTGATAACTTCTCATACTAATATTGCCGTAGATAATGTTATGGAAAATCTGTTGAAATATTATAAATCTGATATGGTGAGATTTGGACCTAAGGTTAAAGTTTCTAAACCTTTAAAA
>QMYO01000307.1 GCA_003662715.1 Candidatus Bathyarchaeota archaeon
TTCAAAAATAAAAGACTACAGTCTAGTAAGAAAACACGGGCCCGGTGGGATTTGAACCCACGCTCTCCGGCTCCGAAGGCCGGCGCCTTAATCCATACTAGGCTACGGGCCCCTTCAGAAATGAGTTGGAAACTGATTAAAAAATTTCCTATAGCTTGCATTTTGTTCTAGTGGCTAATTTGTCCTCTATCAAGTTCTTACACAAATTTTTTATTGCGCTTTTGAAAAATTATAATTTGGGAGAAAGAAGTGAAAAAATTAGGTTGGATATTTTTGCTTCTTTTTGCCTTGCAGCTGGTTTTTTCTAATGTCGCTATAAATAATTTTGTCCTTTCTTCGACGACAACAAAGATTTGTGTGGAACCAACAGTCACGACAAACTACATTGGGTTCATATTTTCAGTTGATGTCAATGTCACAAGTGTTAGCAATATGTGGAGTTGGGATTTCTATCTTTACTACAATAACACGCTTTTGAACTGCACGTATGCACAGTCATTTCCGGCCGCAAGTTGGACGTATTACACGCAAGTTGCGCCCACAATAGAGCAAGATTACAACTCAACCCATGGACGGGTGCACGCAACCTTATCGGCACTTGGGGGGTCTCCATTCAACGGAAGCATGACCATATCTACAATATGGTTTAACGTCACGGTTGCAGCAGGAAGCTGCACACTAGACATCAAAGACTCCGTAATAAGAGACAAAAATGACGTTGAAATCTCTCACGAAGAACATGATGGAACGTTTCAAACTGGTAAATATACCAAAGTTGTTTTCAGGTTTCTCGGCGTAGAAACTGGGTGCAACGAAAACTTTAGATCCGCACAGTATTTAATTCAAAACTTAACTCGTTTCCTAAATTGGCAAAATAAGACATGGGGGAAGTACAACTACACAAGCTACATACACCTATTATCGAATGCCTCAAACGCTCAATCACTGCCATATTACGTAGGACAACCAAAAGAAACAAACGTGAAAAATGAAATACAAAACTTCTTAGGTAAGACAGAGCTTGGAGAAAGCAACTCATTAACCATACGAATATTTTACTATAATGGTCATGGAGGAAAAACTGTAACAGCATCAAGAAAAACTTGGTACTTGAAACTGTGGAAATATCGGAATCCACAAGCACCAAGTGGATACGCGTGGGAATGTCTGGATGATTCCGAGCTGAACCAGTCGTTAAATTCCGGAGATCTTCGATCTTCTAATTGTGTAGCTGTAGTTCTTGATACATGCTATGCAGGAGGCTTCATTAACAATGTAAGCAAGACGGGACGGGTCATACTTGCCGCATCTAAAGAAAGCGAAACATCCTGGAGATGGACTGGTAGTAGTCCTCCCCCCGGATACTGGGCTATTTTCACGGGAAATGAAAAAGCGAAATATCCAAATGGTACATTTTTCGGTTCTCTTGGAATAATAGGTGGACTTTTCTCAGCAAACGACACAAACTTTGACCGTTGGAGATCTGCAAACGAAATTTTCGATTTCGCAAATGAAACAACGATAAAGTATCAGAAGGGTGGAGGCTATAGCATATTTCATCCACAAAGATATTATGGAGTTATAAATGGACGTATACCCTTTGTTATGCAATCAAAGTATATATTATGCCGAGGAATTTGGCCATGGGGCGAAACTATTAAGCTACCCACACCATTTCCATACAACCCATCTGGTTTAAGGGGACGTTTAAGGGATAGGCTTAATTCGTGGAGAATGTTGGGAAATAGTCCTTCCAGAGAGTCTTATTCGCCTTCAGAAGGACCCGTTCAACCTGATCTCCTTTGGAATAAAGCCTTCAACAGTCCTATTACGAGTTCTACGGCCATCTCTGATAAAGTTGTGTTTTTGGCAAGTGAAAATGGGACTCTATACGCAATTGAAATAGAGACTAAGGAAACAATTTGGAGCTTTGACAGTGGTACATCAGTAGAGTCTTCTCCAGCTGTGGTAGATGGAATGGTGTTCTTCGGAACGGATTCGGGAAAAGTTTACGCACTAGACGAAGGAACAGGCTTAGTGAGGTGGGTGTATAACATTCCATCGGGAGCCAGCATTGCTTCGTCACCGGTGGTCTCCAACAGAACTGTTTTCATAGGCTCTTCTGATAACCACTTATACGCGTTGGATGAAATAAGCGGATTTCAAATATGGAACTTCTCCACAACTGGTCCAATAGTCTCCTCTCCAGCCGTCTCAAACGACATGGTGTTCGTCGGAAGTAACGATGGAAGAGTGTACGCATTAAACATGGCAGACGGCGCATTAGAATGGGATTATCCAACCTACAGTCCTATAGTCTCAAGCCCAACGGTCTGCGAGCCGATCGTCTATGTAACATCTATGAACGGAAGGGTTTATGCGCTAGACCAATTCTCTGGAAACTATTTACAAGATTTTCCAACAGGTGGTTCTATAACATCTTCTCCAGCTGTGGATGAAAACCAAAACTTGGTAATAGTTGGTTCTCAAGACGAATTTGTATACGCGCTGGACAGAATCACTTTGACACTAGAGTGGAGCACACACATTGGAATGATAAACATATCTTCGCCAGCCATTAGCGGTAACGGCTTAGTCTACATAGGCTCAACAAACAACCTGTTCTGTCTAAACGAGACTTCAGGTGAGGTTGTCTGGAGTTATCCAACCTCAAGTGTGATCCATGCCTCTCCGGCCTTAACAGACGAACATGTACTCGTAAGCTCTTATGATGGAATCTTATACTGCTTTGGTCCAGAATTCCCGTACCATGATGTTACAGTTTCTAGCCTCAAAATTGACCAAACCATAGTCGAACGAGGACAAACAGTAATCATAAACTACAACATCACAAACTTGGGCAACAGAATAGAAATCTTTAACATTATAATAGCCTATAATACAACTGAAATATGGACTTCACCACTATATCTTGAACCAGAATATATTCACACGAAAGAAATAATGCTAGAGCCTAACCAAAGCATAAAATTAACATTTAGATGGGACACCACGGGAAAAACGCCTGGAAAATATTCAATCCTTGTGATAATACCATCATTAGAATACGAAAGCAACACGTCAAACAACGTATACAGAAGCCAAGTAATAACTATAGAGGCGCCGACCATAAGAAGTGGTGGCGGCGGATCCAAAATGCTACTACTTAAATAACCCTTCTCCCTATAGTTCCGAAATCTTATTAAAATAATAATATTCAATTCTAAACAGTAAAACCTAAGGGCCGGTAGCTCAGCTTGGTTGGAGCGTTCGGCTGATAATGGCTGTGTAGCAGAAACCGAAAGGTCGAGAGTTCAAATCTCTCCCGGCCCACCATCTAGAATTTTCTATCCTTGTTTCGCAA
>QMYO01000308.1 GCA_003662715.1 Candidatus Bathyarchaeota archaeon
AGTAGTAGGATAGTAGTAGGAGGTATTGGGATTAGACTATAAAGAGATGGTGTGAAAGATTTTTCTACATGATTTTGAGGGGGGCGAAAATGGAGAAATTAGATGAACTGGTTAGAAGAATAATTAATTTCCGCGACGCTAGAGACTGGAAACAATTTCATAATCCTAAGGATGTAGCAGTATCTTTGTGTCTTGAGGCGGCAGAATTGTTAGAGCATTTTCAATGGAAAAATAAAGATGAGATAGAAGAGTATGTAAAAAACAATAAAGAAGAGATAGGAGAGGAGTTAGCGGATTTATTATACTGGGTTCTTTTAATGAGCCATGATTTAGAGATTAATATTCTTGATGCATTGGATAAAAAGATTTTGAAGAATGAAGCCAAGTATCCTGTAGAAAAAGCAAAGGGGAGACATACCAAGTATAATAAGTTGTGAGTGACAATCTATCTTTTCAGGAAGGGCATAGAGAAAGATTACGAAAACGATTTTTACAGGGAGGACTTGATGGGTTTCTTGATTATGAAATAGTAGAATTGCTTTTGACATTAGGTACTCCCCGGAAGGATTGTAAGGCAGTAGCCAAAGAAGCCATAAAAAGATTTGGGGGGTTAAAAAACGTCCTTGACGCTGATCCCGAGGAGTTACAAAAGATAAAAGGTATTGGCCCTAACAATATTTTTGGCCTCAAGCTTTTTCAAGCCATAAATGAAAGATACACCAAAGAGAAAATAGATCGACGGGTACCTCTTACATCTCCTCCGTTAGTGGTTGATTTCTTAAGAAACAAGATTGGTAGAGAAAGAAAAGAAAACTTTATTGTTTTAATTCTAGATAGCCGAGCTTACTTAATTACAGTAGTTAATATTTCTGTCGGTACTTTGGATAGTAGTTTAGTTCATCCTCGTGAAGTTTTTAAAGAGGTTATAAAGCATTCAGGACATCAAATAATTTTAGCTCATAATCATCCTTCAGGAGACCCTACTGCTTCTCCTGAAGATGTAGCCATAACAAGACGCCTTGAAGAAGCTGCGAGGATTTTTGGTATTGAATTATTAGACCATATCATTGTTACCAGAGATAAATATCTCAGTTTTAGAGAAGAAGAGTTGATATAGAATAGATTTATGATTCTTTACGAGAATACTATAGAGCGATTTAGAGAAGATGTGATGCAGAATCGTGTTGCAGATCGCGCTGCTGAAAGATATTTGGCGTATTATAATAGAAAACCTGCTGATTCGGAATATAATTCTTGGAGATATTCTCTTGCTATTTTAAATAATAGTTTTACCTATGCAGACCTAAAAGATAATTACATAATTGTAGAGTACGAACTTCCATACGCTTCACGACGGATAGACGTTCTTCTATTCGGATGCGACCGTACCGAGAAAGAAAATGTTATATTGTTAGAACTTAAGCAGTGGTCCAATAATAATGTAATGGATTCTAATATAGAAGGGAATATAAGGGTTAATTATAAGGGGGTATGGGTGGATCGACCTCATCCTGCGTTACAAGTCCAGGGGTATTATTTCGGCTTGAGAGATTTTATTACAATTTTTGAGAAAAAAAATGCTCCCAATTTAAGTGCGGCAGTGTATGCGCATAATTATTCCAAATATAAAGATGCCTTGCTTTTATCGTCAAAGTTCTCAAATTTAATAAAAGTGTTTCCTATCTTTACAAAAGAGGATGCTGTCGAACTCGGAAGATATCTTAGTGAACGCCTTCGAAATGGGAAGGGACGATTAGTTTATGAACGTTTTGCTAGAAGTCCAATCGCTCCTTCTAAAAAGTTGCTCGATCATACCAAAGAAATGATCCATAAGCAGCAGATTTTCAATTTGATAGATGAACAAATAACTGCCTATAATGCTATAAAACATACCGCAAAACAGCTTGCGAAAACAAAACGAAAAGCAATTATAATTGTAAAGGGAGGACCGGGTACGGGTAAATCCGTGATTGCCCTGGAGATAATGGCAGAACTTTTAAGAATGGGGTTAAAAGTCATGCATGCTACTGGCTCTTCGGCATTTACAAATACATTGAGGAGTATAGTTGGCGTACGTGCGAGAAATCTCTTTAAGTTTTTCAACAGTTTTACAACAGCGAAGCCGAACGAGTTTGATGTACTTATATGTGATGAAGCACATAGAATAAGAGAGTCGAGTGTAAGTAGATATACTCCTAGGTCACAAAGAACAAATATGCCTCAAATAGATGAGTTGTTGTGGGTTGCTAAGTTAATCGTTTTCTTTTTAGATGAATATCAAGTTGTTCGGCCAAATGAAATTGGAAGTGTAGAGCTTATTAAAAAGGCAGCTGAAAGGTTTAGTATAAATGAGTCTGAAATAGCCGAGTTCGAATTAAAGACTCAGTTTAGATGTTCGGGATCAGACGCATATCTTCAATGGCTCGATCACGTTTTGCAAATTCGTGAAACAGATATTCACGAATTCGATATAAAGATGGAGTTTAGAATATTTGACGATCCTTCAGTAATGATGGAAGAAATTAGGAGAAGGAATGCGGAGAAACGTAACTCCGCGCGCATAGTGGCGGGTTTCTGCTGGCCATGGAGCGATCCTAATCCGGATGGGTCTTTAGTGAAAGATGTAAAAATTGGTAATTTTGAGATGCCTTGGGAAAACAAGAGAGAATTCTGGAAGTTTGCTACTGATGATTCTGGAATGGAGCAGGTGGGTACAGTTTACACAGTTCAGGGGATGGAATTTGATTATATTGCGGTTATTTTTGGCAATGATTTAGTTTATGATTTAAGTGAAAACAGATGGAAGGCAATTCCGGAAAATTCTTATGATACCCAGGTTAAAAGAAATAATCCAAATTTAGTTAATCATTTGAAGAATGTATATCGCGTCTTGATGTCTAGAGCTCACAAAGGAGTATATGTTTATTTTATGGATAAAGATACTGAAAGACATTTCAGGAGCCATCTGCCAGAGTTTAAATAGAACAAATGATGGATTAATATAAGAAATTACGAGTATAAATTTAAATTGACCAGATGGTTTATGAATTGTATGGGTTGATGGAGGAGGAGATAAGAATTGTAGAAGGAGAAGTCTATGGTAAAAAGTGAAGAGCTATGGGATATAACTAATAGGCCATCTACAAAAACAAAGCTTGAAATATTGGAAAAGGTTTTTGATATATGGCTTACAATCTGGAATAAACAAGATTGGATTTCTAATGAATGGTATATCTTAGATTTATTTGCAGGAAGAGGTAAATATTTTGATGGAGGTAATGATGTAAATGGTTCTCCTCTGATTTTTCTAAAAAAAATTTCAGATAAGATAGAGCGATTGCGATCTGATATAAAG
>QMYO01000309.1 GCA_003662715.1 Candidatus Bathyarchaeota archaeon
CATATATGCCGTTCCTACAATGATGAAAAGGATTATTCCAAGAGCTATATAAAATTCCATCCCCTTGATGAGCTTCATCTGCCTCCCACACAATAGCAGACCAAATTAACTTATTACACCACTTAGGAATTATTTAAGTTTTTTCGAGGCCCCCAGCAGTTTACGGCTTGTTCCTTTGCAATTACAAAAAACATATATGTATAAGTCACCATAAAATGAACCCAAATAAAAATGTAAGAAACCACAATAGGGTGCATGAAAATGAAGGGAATAGGAAAAATCGAATATGGAATAATAATCGTAGTTATATTGATCATAGCGGGGGTTGTGGCGTACCTTTACTGGCCGAGACAAGAAGTCGCAGCTGAACCAATAAAGATCGGTGCTGAATTGCCTCTTACTCCTCCGGGAGCCTATATGAGCGGCGCTGAAATGAGAATGGCTATGGAACTGGCGGTTGAAGAAATAAATGAAGCAGGAGGAGTGCTTGGTAGAAACATTACATTAATAATCGAAGATGACCACGGAACTCCTGAGGGTGGAGTTGCAGCAATGCAAAAATTGATAACCGACCATGGAGTTGTAGCAGTTGTAGGTGCCTTTCATAGCTCAGTCACGTTAGCTGCTATTGAAGTGGCTCATGATCAACACATCCCATACTTGACACTTGCCCCTTGGTCCTATGACATAACTGCAAAGGGGTATCCTGAAGTTTTTAGGTTGGGGCTCTGCAATGCTATTCACTTCACTAATGTAGCAAACTTCCTAGTAGAACAAAATAGAACAAAGGTAGCATTAGTAGTAGAAAATACAGACTTTGGATTGGGTGCGGCAGATAATATAAAGGAAGTGCTGGACGAACATGGCATTGAATATCAAGAATTTGCACTCGATATGGGAACCACAGATTTTACTCCGATAATTGGTACACTGCAAGAATTTGGCCCTGACGCCGTTGTGAACGTATTTACGGGACTAGCGGGATATACGCTTGTTTCACAATTGTATGACGCAGGTATTGCGCCTACACATGATTGTATGCTTGTTTATCCATTAGACGAAGCAATCGCCCCTGAGTACTGGGAAACGCTCGGTGAAAAAGGAAAGTATGTGGTTATTTACACCATGTTCCATCCAGCCGCAACTCTATCTGCAAAAACGCAGGGGTTCATACAAAAATTCCAAGACAGATATGACCGTATGCCAACGGTTGTGTGCCTCCAAGCTTATGACGGAATCTACGTGATGTGCGAGGCCATAAAGCAGGCAGGGTCGACCGACCCTGATGCAATTATTGAAGCATTAGAAAACATGGATTACACGGGAGTCCTGGGGAGGATACAGTTTTCTATGGGGCCTCAAGAGGGAGCACCAGACTATATGTACCACAACATGAAGAATCCGCCAGACTTCTTACTTCAATATACTGAAGTAGACCAGTTATCTACGGAAGCCCCGATCATATGGCCATCAGAATATGCAACTGCGTCCTACACTCCTCCACCATAATTCCCTTCTCTTTTCTTAAGACAATTGTCTGTAAATTTTCCTATATTCGCTCTTCCTTGCTGTGTGATATTTCATATAATGTTCCGTCTTCTGAAAAGACTAGAACAATTCCGCATCTTTTACATCTATAATACTTGTTGGAACCCTTCATTCCTCTCTGTTCGCCTAAGAACTCCACTTCGTGAGAACATTTCTTTTCTTTCTTCATTTCAATACTCTATCCTGAGTTGTGTTTTAAAAATTTTTCCTAAAAACGAAGCAACAACCTTTACAAATGGCTCCGCCCTAGAACGAAGAAGCTTAATTTTAAAGAAGAAATAAAAAGTGGATGATTAAAGAATTCCTTCCCACATGCGTGTATATAAGTCTTCAGCCTTTTTGATGTCTATTCTACAGATATTGTGTGGACGAGGATACTTTTCTATTAATTCCTTGGCAAGAGTTGGCAGTAGTTCTTTAGGTACCCCTAAATCTTTAAGCGATGTCGGTATATCGAGAGAAGCTATTAATTCTCTTATTTTTTCGATTACTCGAAGAGCGATTTCTCTTTTTGTACCTGAAGTTATTCCGAAAAATGAGCCGATCGTGGCAAATTTATCGATGCACATCGGCAGATTGTATCGCATACAATAAGGCAGAGGAATTGCACATGAAATTCCGTGGGGTAGATTATATCTATGCGCCAATGTGTATCCTACACTATGCGGTAAAGTGGCAGGAGCGTTTTGATTAACTATTCCTGCGGTTGTAGCCGCCAAGGACATATAATATCTCGCAACGATATCTTTTCCTTGAGTATAGGCACGTTCTACGTATTTGATTACCCATTCAGCAGCTTTAAGAGCCATTACATCGGTTAATGGATTCGAGTAAGTAGTCATCAATGCTTCTATTGCGTGAGAGAGCGCGTCCAGTCCAGTGCTAGCAGTTACCCTTGGAGGCATGCTAACAGTGAGAAGTGGATCAACTAGCGCTACATCTGCCAATGCTTTAGATGTACTAAACCATTTTTTCTCATGCCCAATTGAAAACACAATGTCTCCTGTCATCTCCGCGCCAGTTCCAGCGGTCGTCGGAACAAGTATTAGGGGCAGTCTTGGTTTTTCAAAACGCTGATTTAGATAATCGGCAACATTGCCTGGGTTATTTTTCATTAATGCAGCTATCTTCGCTGTATCCATGCTGCTTCCTCCGCCCAATCCTATAACTCCGTCGCAGTTCTGTTCGCGAACAAAGTCCTTAACAGCTTCCATACTTTCAATAGTTGGTTCAGTTACCACTTTATCGTATACTATAACTGTTGATGAAGCGTCAGCTAATGGCTCCTTTATCTTGTTGAAAATCCCTGCGTTAATAATTCCCTTGTCAGTAACTACTAGAGGAGCAGTTACACCTAAGCTCTTCAGAATTTCTGGCAGCCTTTTGTAAACACCTATTCCAAAGACAAGCTTCCCAACAGTTTCAAATGATATGTCAAGTAAAGTAGGAATGTAGAGTTCTTTCAAATCCATTAGTTTTCACCTTGCTATTTCTTTGTTACCCACGCAACTATATAAATAATTCCCGCAGCGATTTTGCGACATCTTCTAGTTCAAGTTCTTTAAGTTTTTCATAGGTCGGTATTCCAGTTTCAGGATCCCATCCTCTAAGAACATAGTATTCCTTTAGCATCTTCTCAAAATGCTCTTTGGGAAGAACTTTTCCTTTAGCTATCCCGGAAGGTAGCGGGTCCTCAAAAATTCTTAGAGGCAATGTATCTTCCTTCCTTCCTATCCCTTCCCTTACATTAAAGGCTCTGATCAGATTCCATATTCTTTCTCCAGTTTTCATGAAGTTTTCTTGAG
>QMYO01000310.1 GCA_003662715.1 Candidatus Bathyarchaeota archaeon
GGTCGCTTTCCGCCAATGCATCAAACAGAAGTTTATGACCGTAAGTGCCGCCTGTAACCAGAATGTAACCTCCATTCCAAGGTTTGAGTTTTGGCTTAGGAAAAAGAGGACCTGTCACCACGCCTTTTAGAAAAGCACGCTGCTCCTCCCATTGCAGCGCAGTTATAGCGGAAAAAGGTTGTAACAAAAAAGCAGTTTTGGACGGCTTGACAAAACGAACCGAGCTTTCAATGTTAACTAATGGAATCCCTTTCATCCAACCAATGATTGCGGGAGGAATGCAGAAATTGCTTCCGCTGCTAACAACGACGTCAAATTGGTTGGAAACTTTTTTGATTGAATTTAAGAAGGACTTTGTAAGACGTGTAACGAATGGTAAAAGGGGAGTTTTGGGACCTCTGGGTTTTATAAGGAAATCAACTTCGCCAAATCTACTCAGTCTTTGTCCACTTAACGGTTCATCTTGAGGAGCAAGGAAAGATAACTTTGCTCCTTTATCGTGAAGCGCTTCAGCCAATGAATAGGCATAGCCGGTATGCCCACCACTCCCAGCTAAAATTAAAATGCGTTTTATGTGCCTTCCCTTCAAAGGTTTCTGTATAATTTTGTTCTGAGCAACAGTTTAAATTTCTATCGAAATTGCCTTGCCATAAAAAAGAAATTCTCTGATTTTTAGAATTGCCGTGTTTTTTATTTCTCAATCTCAGTTTTGATATTGAAAGGTTTGCCCTCAGTCAGTATTTTTTTGGGAATTTGATTCTTCCATCTCCGTAGAAAAGGCAACTCATCCTTTTCTTCTCTCAACTCATCTGGTAACATTTCAGGAATCTCGTCTCGAATTGGATACCAACGCGAACACTTGGGACATATGATTACACCTTCCACTATTTCCTCTTTTTCTTCAAACACATGCAACTCTAGAGGATAATACTTGTCAATGGGACACGCGAGAATTTCCATTAGCTTCCTCTTGATAACTCATTCCTCCATTAACTGTATTGTTAAACTAGAAAGGTTATAAAAGATTTGTCAAAGCTTCCTAAAAAGCGAAAAATCAAAGTTGAAAGAATCAAGCTTCCTCGCTCATACCTCAACTGGAATATGCAGATATAAACCTTTGAATCGATCTATCGTAAGTTTCTTCAATTTCAGGTGGAAACAAGCAGCCGGGAAGCTCATTTCTTTCTCTATGATAGCGTATGCATTCACAGCACTTACCTTTCCTCTCGCAATATGAATAGGTACATCCGCAATTCTTTAGGTTAAATTCCAAATTGGGACACTGCTTTCTTTCATCCATCTAAACATCTCTCCTTTAACCCTAAACAAACCAAACTCAGTAATCAACATTTTTACTCTTAGTTTGGTAACACCTCTATATCAATAACTACTTGATACCAGTTAGGTCCAGTGGTTCGCACAACTCGACCAAAAGGCATTTCAAAAATGACATTAAGGCTTTCTAGTTTCTTAGACGTTTTCCTCTTAATTTTCTCGACAGGATTTTCATCTTTTCTAGCATGTTCAAAGTCGTAATAGCTAATCCAGCCTCCAGATGGCTTAAGCGCTAACACAGCAGAATCAAGGTATTCATATGCCTTCTCAGGCAAGGGCATAAGAACCCGATCTGCTACATTTTGCAACTTTTCCTCCACAACCTTTTTTGCATCACCCTCCAAAGGAAAAACTCGCGCTCCAACCTTGTTTATTTCTATGTTTTCCCGCATATACCGAACCGCAATCGGATTGATGTCTATGGAAAAAATTTTCTTAGCTTCGGAATGTTTAGCAATAACAATGGAATAACAACCTACACCAGCGAACATGTTTACAATCACCTCGTTTGGTTTGACCAGTTTTGCAATGCGCATCCGCTCATAGGACAATCTAGGCGAGAAATAGCATCTTTCCAAGTCAACTTTGAAAACGCAGCCGAACTCCTTGTGAAAAGTTTCGGTTTTTCTTTCGCCCTTAACCCATTCAAGCTTGCGCAGCCGAAGGTCGCCTGAAATTGGGCTGACTTGCCGCAAAACTGTTTTTACACGCTTATGCGTCTGCATGATAGCATCAGCGATGATTTCGCTTCGGGGTTTTAGAGATTTTGGAATGCGAATTATGGCGATGTCGCCTATAATGTCGTAGGACTTGTATAGGAGAGCGAGTTCTTCGGGCTTAAGCTTGTTAATCAGGATTTTTTTAAGGGTTTCTCCCATTAGTTAATTCCTTCTTTTAAGCAGCTAGGCGATTAAGCCAATTGGCAATCCATTTTAAGCGTGTTGGAAGATAGTCTTCAAGGAGCTCTATGTCTTGTTTTTTGACGGTTTTTAGTGCAACTAGCGCAATGAGATATGCTGCTGTACCAATTAACACGTAGACGGGAAGCCAACGCAGCTGAAAGACAAGAAACTGGGTTGGGGATGACGTTAAAAATTGTCTAACAACGTCTGTTAGGAAGATTATGGCGGCCATAAACGCTGATGCTGCTGAAGCTTTCCAAAGAGCTTCTTTGTCAAAGCTAAGCGACAAAACAGTGCTCAGCGCGTAAACTCCCATCCCAAGATTTACAAAAGACGCTATTGTTCGTGCCCCAGCGGGACCCGCTAGACCCAAGTTGAGGTAGGCGAGAGTGAAGTAGGATATTGATGTATTAGTGAGTATTGAGGCTATAGTGAGCAGAGACGCCGTTTTAGTTCGTTCAAGAGTCATCAGAATAGGGCCTATAGCAACCCCGATTGTTGATGATAGTGCTGCAAAGCATATGATGATGAGGGGCAAAGCAGCTTCCTTGTACGCTGGTCCAGCGAACAGAATCATTATTGGGTAGGCTAGGGTTGCAAGTCCGATGATTAGTGGAAAGCCTATCAGCGTCGTATATCGTGTGGAAACGTAGAAGGCGTCTCTGAGCTTGTCTGAGCCCTCCTTAGTATAGAGCTCGGAGAGTTGGGGGAAGAGGGCTGTGATGAGAGAGGTGGATAGAAGAGTTGGAACCATGGAGGCACGAACAGCTATGTAGTAGACGCCGAGTTTTTCTGTGCCTAAGAAGGGCAGAACGAACAGTTGGTCTATCCAAGTGGCTGATAGGGCAAGGATGTTAGCAAGGTAAAGTGGAGAAGAAAACTTTAACAATGGCTTGGCTGGGTGTGGTTTCTCTCGTAGGCTTAGGTGTTTGGCTGTTAGAATTAAGCCAGCTATGGAAGGAATTATCAATCCGCCCAGCCATCCGAAGATTATCCCAAACAGCCCAAAGCCGGTGTATACGAGGTATGCGCCTAGGGCGCTTTGGATTATGGCATAGACTAAGCGTAAGATGGCTACGTCCCGCATTTTTTGTAGGCTTTGCA
>QMYO01000311.1 GCA_003662715.1 Candidatus Bathyarchaeota archaeon
ATATGAATGTTGAAGTTCATTTTCCATGGGAGACAGCAAAGCCCTTCGCCTCGCCGTTTGTTCAACAATAAATTTTTTCTTTTTGTTGCACAAAAGACTACTAGTTCCCCCAGAACCGATGTTGAAAAAATATCTATAAGGTCTATCTACAAGCACCTCATCTTTACGTGATAAACCAAAAATATAGCATTATATCGTAAACTTAATAGGTGAGCTTTTAACCTACCATGCTATTCAAATCCTAACAGAAAAGGAAAGAAATCAGCCATGCCAAAATTCCGACAAACAAGCGACATCCTCAAACTCATGACCAAAAAACAAAATATCCGAGACATCGGCATAATCGCCCACATAGACCACGGAAAAACCACCATGACCGACTCCCTCCTAGCCGAAGCAGGACTCCTATCCCCAAAAATAGCAGGAGAAGCCAGAGCCCTAGACTACCTAGAAGAAGAACAAAAAAGAGGCATAACCATAAAAACAGCCAACATCAGCCTCCTCCACGAAATCGAAAACACACCCCACGTCGTCAACCTCATCGACACGCCAGGACACGTAGACTTCACAGGCAAAGTAACCCGAGCACTAAGAGCCATCGACGGAGTCGTCGTAGTCGTAGACGCTGTTGAAGAGGTCATGGTGCAAACAGAAACCGTCACAAGACAAGCACTAGAAGAAAGAGTCAAACCAGTCCTATTCATCAACAAAGTCGACCGCCTAATAAGAGAACTAAAACTCAAACCCGACGAAATCCAAAACAAACTCCTCCGCATAATCCGCGACTTCAACAACCTCATCTCCCTATACGGAGAAAAAGAAATCAAAGAAAAATGGAAAGTAGACCCCGCCAAAGGAACAGTCGCCTTCGGCTCCGCCCTCCACCGCTGGGGCTTCACCGTTGAACTCGCCCAGAAACAAGGAATCAAATTCAGCGACGTCATAGAAGCCTACCACAAAGAACAATGGCAACAACTCCAAAAAACAATCCCCCTCCACACCGCCATACTAGACATGGTCGTCAAAAACCTCCCAAACCCCATAGAAGCCCAAAAATACAGAATCCCAAAAATCTGGAAAGGCGACCTAAACTCAGAAATAGGAAAAGCCATGCTAACCTGCGACGAAAACGGACCCACCGTCATATGCCTCACACTAACACAACTAGACCCCCACGCAGGACTAGTCGCCACCGGACGACTATTCTCCGGAGCAGTAGAAGAAGGCACACAAATCTACCTAGTCGGAGCCAAAAAAGAATACAGAATCCAACAAGTCTCCATGTACATGGGCGCCTTCAGAGAAGTCGTAAACCGCATCGTAGCAGGAAACATAGCAGCACTACTAGGACTAGACCTCGCAAGAGCCGGAGAAACCCTCATCGACACCCAACATAGAGATGCCATGATACCCTTTGAACGAATAAAATACGTTTCCGAACCCGTCGTAACCATAGCAATAGAACCCAAACACCCAAAAGACCTCCCCCGCCTCGTAGACGTAATGCACCGCCTAGCAATCGAAGACCCCAACCTAGTAACCACCATAAACAAAGAAACCGGCGAATACCTACTCAGCGGAATGGGCGAACTACACCTAGAAATCGCCACCAAATTCCTCAAAGACTTCGCACCAGGATTAGACATCATAACCTCACGCCCAATCGTCGTTTACAGAGAAAGCGTATCCAGCCAAGGCATAGTAGCCATGGCAAAAAGCCCCAACAAACACAACCGATTCTGGATACAAGTAGAACCCCTCGAAGAAACAGTCATAGAGCTAATTGAAAAAGGAGAAATCGGAGAAGGAATAGGACGAAAAAACATAGCCACAATCCTACGCACACAAGCCAAATGGCCCACAGAAGAAGCAAAAAACGTCTGGGCCATCGAAGAACACAAAAACATCCTAATCGACCTCACAAAAGGCATACAATACCTCAGAGAAGCAAAAGAAATGATCATAGCCGGCTTCAGATGGGCATGCGAAAACGGACCCCTCAGCGAAGAACCAATGCGAGGCGTCAAAGCAAAACTCATGGACGCCCAACTACACGAAGACCCAGTGCACCGCGGCCCAGCTCAAATCATGCCCGCCACACGCAGAGCATTCTTAGGCTCATTCCTCACAGCAAAACCCGTCCTCCTAGAACCCGTATACAAAATCGGCGTATCTGTCCCAGCACAATGGGTGGGAGACGTAACCAGCATAATCACCCGAAAACGAGGCAGAATCCTCTCATCTGAACAGAAGGGCCCCATAACCATGATCAGCGGATACATCCCAGTAGCTGAAACCTTTGGTCTCTCCGCTGAAATGAGGTCAGTAACTTCAGGACATGCATTCTGGCAATCCACATTTGACCACTGGGAAAGGGTGCCGGAAAACCTTGCACTTTCTGTTATAGAGAAAATACGGGAGAGACGGGGCTTGCCGCCTGAAATACCTAAGCCAAGCAGATTCATTGATGAAGCTTAATGTTTTCTAACAACATCTTTCTTTTCTAAAATGTAAAAATAACAACCAAAAAAATCTAACGATACACCTTATCATATCCGAGTATGTACGCTGCCATGTTAGCGCACATTATAGCTAGTGCCCTATTTTTCTCTAACAGGTACAATCCTCATAGGGTTTACCGCATCCCTCGCAAACCCCATCTACTATGGGTTTCCCGCACTTACAAGGGCTACAGCCACATACCTTGCACATGTCTTTCACTTTTCTTTATATCATAGTTAATTTCGCAATACTATATGCATGTCACTGTATTGTTGAAAAAAGAAAAGAGGTTTCATTTAGCCAAGCCTTGTTAGGAGTGTTATCTATGAATTTTGGATACTGATTTCCATTTCACAACGTTTTTCTAAAAAATGTATTATTCTGTAGGTTTGGAGGAAAACGTTGAGATGCTTGAAACCCTTGCTGTGCCCATAGATTCTTTGGATAAAAGATTGAAAGAGCTGATTCCGTTTGGAGAAAGAATTGTTTACTCTTCCAGAGCGAAGATATCCAAGCCTGGATGGGGACAACCGTCAAAACATGGTTATCTGGTTCTAACCGCCAGTGGAGTTGCCTTTAGAGCAGAGGAAGAACAATCAGAAAAAGAAGTCTTCGAAGATTACGTACCTTACATCCATATGGCAGAGGTTAAGGCGAAGAAGGGAACAGTGGAATTTAAAATTAAGGACCCAGAGAAGCTGGTTGTGACAGGCGGATGGAAATTAACTGTGGAAAGATGTGACGGTGAAGATAAAGGATCATTTAAGAAGAGAGAAAAACTATTTCAGCAAACTTTCGAAGAATTAATGAAGAGAAGACTTGCAATCTATTTCTAAAGC
>QMYO01000312.1 GCA_003662715.1 Candidatus Bathyarchaeota archaeon
CTACATTTGTACTGCCGTCTGCTTCTAGTGTTCCGTTTACATAGATTTTCCTGTCACCGATTGCACCATCCCATACACAAGTAATAAGGTACCATTTATTCATTGAACTAATTGGTGTAGTCGTGGTAGTGGTTGAATCTTTTGTGTCAATGCCCTCTGAGTCGTCACCCCTATGCCAGCAGGTAACATTGCCTACATCGTTTATTCCTACTCTGAAAGAAGCGCCCTCTCCAATAAAATAATCCGTTCCGCTCGTTGACATGGGTTTTATCCAAGCCTCCACAGTCAACTGGTTTTCGGTTTCCACAACATTTCCTGCCCCCACATAGTCATTATTTCCGTCAAAAACATCTGCTCCGTCCACTTTTCCAGCCCCATCGGTAGTTGAAGTGGCTTCTCCGTTGAAGTCCTTAGGCGTTCCATCATTCCTGCGGCTCGTCGAATCATAATGTCCTGCGACACCATTAGATGGTGATTCTTCTAGATGTTGCACCATCACATAGTGAGAATCCCATGTGCATTTATTCTCCAAACTACTGGTTTGGGAAGAATTTCCGTAGTAGAGGTAAATGTTTGTGTCTTCTGTGCTGCTTAGCTTTGGAATCTTGACCCATGCAACGAGTTCACCTGTTGAGGAATCGTATTTTTCTATTTCAAAACAGTATCTATCGTTACTTGTTCCTGTAGACCATGAAATTGAACTTGGAACGAATATTATATCGTTGCCATCTGAGCGAGCGCGAGCCGCCAAATCCGAGTCAGCAGGCAAATTAATTAGCACTGGGAAATCGTTTAAGTCAGCAGCAATCATTCCATGGTCAATCGTGATTTTTTTCCTGTAAAGCCAACTGCTCAAATTAGTGGAAGAATAATGTTGTTCTGGCCACAGAGTATAGAATGCCTCTGGATCGTTCATATTCAGGTAAGAGGTTTGGATCCATTCTGTGGAGCGGTTTATATCTGAAATGCGGACTTCATCGATGATGCCGTTGAAAGCTTTCCAACCAACATGGCCAATATACAGAGGGCTGCCAGTATTGTCGGTTGTTGCATTTTCGCTAAATGTTTGGAATTGTCCGTTGATATAAACAGAAAGTTGATTTGCAGATGCATCATATGTTACAACTACGTGAGACCATTGATTTATTGAAACTGCAGAAGTAGAATACTTATAATGCCATGCCCCCGCACTATCCTGCCATCGCAAGCCTGGTTTTCCACTGCTCAAATTTAAAGTATAGCCCCAATATGGATTGTAACCATTAAAACCCACAATATCTTGATTGCCAGATGAATCTTCTTGGTAAATCCAGGCTTCATAAGTTAACTTATGTTGGGAGAGTATTGTGTTCAAACTTGTACTTTGAGACACTATCACTTTATCATTCGTTCCATCAAATAAATCTGCCCCGTTTATTTTTCCAATAGCATTTGTTGTTGAATCAGCATTATTATCAAAATAGTACGGAGTTCCATCATTGCCGTGCGAAGTAGAATCATAATGCCCTGCAACACCATTAGATGGTGATTCTTCTAGATGTTGCACCATCACATAATGCGAGTCCCATGTGCAAGGGTCTTCTAAACCTGTTGTTTGGGAAGAGTTGCCATAGTAGAGGTAAATATCCGTGTCTGCCGTTGAAGAAAGCTTTGGAATCTTGACCCATGCAACCAGCTCGCCTGTTGAGGAATCGTATTTTTCTATTTCAAAACAATAGCGGTCATTGCTTGTTCCTGAGGACCAGCCTATGGAAGAAGGAACAAATATTATATCATTTCCATCGGTTCTTGCTTTAGCCGCCAAATCAGCATCTGCTGGCAGATTTATTAGCACAGGGAAATCTTTTAGAGTGCTTGGAATCATTCCATGGTCTATTGTTATCTTTTTGCGATAGCTCCAGCTTGAAAGTGCGGATGCAGAGTAATTTTCTTCTGGGCCTAAAGAATAGAAATCTTCAGGATCATTCTGGTTGTTGTATTCTGTTTGGATCCAGGCAGCGGAGCGGGCTGTGTTGGAGATGCGAACAGAATCGATAATGCCGTTGAAAACTCTATTCTGACCTGTTCTCCATACTATGCCGCCAATTTGTAACTCTGAAGAAGAGTATGAACTCAATGTCTGTGACGTTGAATTTTTTAACTCACCATTCACGTAAATATTCAAATTGCTTCCATCATGTGTAACAACTATGTGATACCACTGATTAAGAGTCATTGATACGTTGGCTGATATATAGCTTGGCGTACCCTTGTAGTCATGAAAATAAATGGTATCGCCAGACCCAAGAACTATACCTTGCAAGCTTTCAGTAATATAGCGCCAACCTAAAAGGCCAACGAAGGTTAAATCATAGTTATTATCCCCAGTTCGTTTGGCCCATAACTCTTTTGTAAAAGGAGCCGACTGTTTGGAAAGATTTACTTTAACATAATCATCACTTCCATCGAAATTCACTGCCTTGTGGATTTTTCCACTTACAGAGGCGTTTGCGGAACCGTTCCATAATGTGCTTTCTTCGCTTCCTACGCTTGCTGTTGGTTCTGTAGAAGTGTATTTGCGAACGCGAATCCAGTCATATTTTATGTGGTAATTAACATCAGAGAAGTCATCACCGCCAAGTTCAGGTTTTCTGCTTGTAGACGGCACAGAGTCTCCTGTATGAGTTGCTTTGAGGGTTCCATCTATGTAAAACTTTAAAGTGTTAGAATCGATGTAGTCTATTCTATATTCATGCCATTTTGAATAAGTGACTGATGTCGTAGTGTAGTCTCTTGACGCGCTATATGAATCAGTTATCATATCATAGCTTGTGTTTTGATACCATGTGAAACCTTTTTCAGTATAGGCCCAATTCGGAGCAATTGAACCATAATCTCCTGTAGCACCAACTGCCACCCAATGGTTTCTTCTAGTTGAATCCCCTTTAGTCTTTGCTTCAATAATTGTCCCTGAAGGCATTTCATAGCTACTTGCCACTAAACCATTTGCTATTCTTCCATTTTCAATATGTTCAGAAATATAAACATCTAATAAACTACCACTTATACTTATATTTGAGGTGGTGCCTATAATATTCCACTTTGCAGTATCTACTTCTGTTCCTTCAAAATCATCAAAAAATTCGAAAACAGCATCGCCGTTGGAATCGCTCGTGGCCTGGGAATTGCCATAATATACGTAGATTGTTTTTGTTCCGTTTGGAATGCTTGGAACTTTTACCCAGAAATTTCCGTCAGATTCTTTCCAATAGCTTAGTGGAGCTAGATTTGAGTCTGCAAAGCGAATATCATCATAGTTGAGCTTTGCTTTTGCTTCATATAATGCTTGGATTTCTGTTTC
>QMYO01000313.1 GCA_003662715.1 Candidatus Bathyarchaeota archaeon
CTTTAATTCTAGGTTGCAATTCGACGCCGCTAGACACATCGACAGCGTAAGGCTTGACTATGCGGATAGCCTCCTTAACGTTTTCAGGATTTAAACCTCCAGCAAGAATCAGCGGTTTCGGATGGACTTTCTGTCTAATGCGTCTACTCAATTCCCAATCGTGAACCCTGCCAGTTCCTCCAAACATGCCTGAAACAAACGAATCTACCAGAACAGCGTCAAACATATTCGCTGCCTTAACGGCTTCGTCAACCGCATGAACAGATTTCACTTGGATTGCTTTTATTAAACATGTGTTAGCTAACTTTTCTCGAATAACCAGGGCTGATAAGGTGTGACTGTGGATTTGAAGAATGTCTGGCTTCAATCTTTCATAAATTTCTATCAACTCGCCAAGCCTCTTAGGAACAGTGACTACAACGTTTTTGACGAAAACTGGAGTGTTTTTCATCAGCCTCTCAGCCGCCTCCAGCGTGAGGTTTCGGGATGATGAAGGCACATTGACAACGAATCCAACTGCGTCTGCTCCTGCCTTCACGACGGTAGCTAAATCTTCTTTGTTGGTTATGCCGCAGATTTTCACTTTGACTTTCATAGCGCGGTCACCAGTTCCCTAACTTTTTCTTCTATGTTGTTTGCTTTCATGATGGAGGACCCAACTAGGAAGGCGTGGGCTCCACACTGGTGGAGGAAGCGGATGTCAGCAGGACTCTGGATACCGCTTTCACTCACAATCAACTTCTCTTTTGTCGGATGCTTCGTTAGGATTTTCCTCGTTACTTCTATGTTCACTTCTAAGTTTTTCAGATTGCGATTGTTAATGCCGATGAGGTCGGCTTCGGTTTTTAGAGCGGAAAGGAATTCCTCCTCTGTGTGCGTTTCTAACAAAACTTCCAAACCAAGCGAGTGAGCGTATGTAATCATATCGCTAAGATTGCATTCACAGCATCCTCGTTTGAAGAGCGGTTCTATTAAGAGAACAGCATTTGCCCCTACCTTAGCTGCGGCTTCTATCTGCGACTGGCTTACGATTATATCTTTCATGAGCATAGGAAGCATAACTTGGCTCCGTGCCTCAGCGAAGGCGTCAAGGGAACCGCCAAAATGTTTCGGTTCGGTTAAAAAAGATAATCCAACAGCTCCACCCATTTCCATCGCTAACGCAACTTTCTTCACATCAACGTTTTCCTTAATTATGCCCAAACTTGGCGAAGTGACTTTTATTTCAGTAATAATTGGTGCGCTTCTGCATTTTAGCACCGCTTTCTTCAAACTTAAAGAAGAGCTTAACGCAACTTCTTTGACATTTTCATAATAGCCCATGTTCACTGTTTTCCATGCATCCCGCCCTAAGACATCTAGAAAGTCAGCCATACTTCGACTCCAACCTCTCAAGTTGTGACATTTCTCCACCGCTAGCTTTAATGAGGTTCTTCAGTTTCTTGTAGGCGGCACCGCTGTCGATGGATTCACGGGCTAATTCCACTCCATGACGAAAATCGTCGGCTTTTCCACCCATTATGATTCCCGCAGCCGCATTGACTAACACGATGTCCCTTTTCGGACTTCCATCTTTTTCATAACTATATAAGATTCGGAAGGTGAGTTCAGCGCTTTGCTCTGGAGTGGTCCCCTTGATATCTTCGGGTTTGGCTGGTTTGACGCCGAAGTCTTTTGGAGCTACTTCTAATAAGCTAATTTTTCCCTCCTTCAGCTGTGCAATCGCTGTTTTGCCAATTGTGGAAATTTCGTCTAGTCCATCTAGTCCGTGAACGACCATGGCTTCCTCGCAGCCAAGCTTCTTTAAAACGTAAGCTAGAGGCTCAATCAATGCTTTGTCGTAAACTCCGAGCAATTGAGCAGTGGCGTTCGCTGGGTTCGTTAAGGGTCCGAGAACGTTAAAAACGGTTCTTATACCGATTTCTCTTCTAGGTCTAATGGTATGCTTCATAGCTCTGTGAAAAGCGGGAGCAAACATGAAGCCGATTCCCACATCCTCAATGCTCTTCTTCACCACATCTGGCGATGAATTAAGGTTAAAACCAAGCTTCTCCAATATGTCAGCGCTTCCGCTTTTGCTGGTAACTGAACGATTCCCATGCTTAGCTATTGTTACTCCAGCACCCGCTACAACGAAAGCCGCTGTGGTGCTGATGTTGAAGGTTTTAACAGGGTCTCCACCCGTGCCACACGTGTCTACAAGACGCCCTTGAACCTTGGGATAGATTCGTTTGCAGAATTCCCTCATCACCGCGGCGAGAGCTGAGATTTCGTCGATGGTTTCTCCCTTCATTCTCAGGGCAGTTATGAATGCTCCAATCTGAGCCTGCGTTGCGTTGCCAGACATTATCTCCTTCATTACGGCTCTTGCTTCATCGTAGGTTAGGTTAGCGCCTGCAATCAGCTTTTGTATTCCTTCCTTTATCATCTTCCTCACCATCCTTCAAGGAAATTTTTTAGAAATCGCTTACCCATCGTGGTCAATATGGATTCGGGATGAAACTGAACTCCTTCAATTGGATACTTAACGTGACGTACACCCATGACTTCTCCATCATCTAGGGATTCCGCTGTTATTTTAAGACATGAAGGCATCGCCGCTCTATCTCCAACCAGCGAATGATAGCGAGTAGCCACAAAGGGGTTTTCCATATCTCTATAAACTCCGTTGCCGTCATGCTTTATCAGACTCGTTTTCCCATGCATCAACCTCTTTGCGCGCACAATTTTGCCCCCAAAGGCGGAGATAATCCCTTGATGACCTAGACACACACCTAAAGTAGGGACTTCACGGCTCATGTGTAATAAGATGTCAGCACACACTCCGAAATATCGAGGGTCTTCGGGTGTTCCGGGTCCTGGGGAAATAACGATTTTGTCTGGCTTGAGTTTCATCGCTTGTCTCAGGTTTATCTCGTTGTTTCTATAGACCATGGGTTTTCCGCCGAATTCTCCAATGTACTGGACGAGGTTGTAAACGAAGGAATCGTAATTGTCGATGACGAGAACCCTCATGGTTAGTTGACTCCAGAAAGTTCAAGGGCTTTCATGAGAGCCTCAGCCTTATGCTCCGTTTCGAACCATTCCCTCTCTGGAACAGAGTCAGCCACGATACCGGCTCCAACTTGAACAAATCCCTTCTGTCCATTTGCAACAAGTGTTCTGATGGTTATGGCGAAGTCCGCGTTTCGGTTGTAGGAGAAGTAGCCGACCGCCCCAGCGTAGGGTCCTCTCTTGGTGGGTTCCGATTCTTCAATAATCTCCATGGCTCTAACTTTGGGTGCTCCAGAAACAGTGCCAGCTGGAAAAACAGCTCTCAAAGCGTCATAGC
>QMYO01000314.1 GCA_003662715.1 Candidatus Bathyarchaeota archaeon
CGAACTTGAAAGCTTGCCCTATTTCATCATCTCTGACCCTCGAAGCTGTTTTAATAAGCTTTAAAAGCTTATCGTAACCCTGAACCTTTCGGAGAAGTAGCAGAGTTTCCTCTCGTGTTGGTGGCTCTCCCAAGGCTTTTTCGAGGATTCTATTTAGTTCCAATTACAACTCCCCAAAATTTTGCGCGAATTCACATCTATAACTGCTAAAATAGCAGGAACCTTCACTTTTCTTGGACCTTGTTAAGTTTCACCTTTAAGTGTTCCAACCCCTGCTTTTTCCTAACTAGGTCCCTAGTGGCTTTGAACGGTTTTTGTACCGTGCTATCTGCTCTTCCGTCTGTATATGACTATTGCTTCCACAGCGGTCGTTGCCAAGAGAATTATAGTCGTAGCTGTGAGAATCTTAACTTGCATTGAGGTGTTGTTGAGCGCCACGGTTAACTCGCTTATTTCTCCCTGTATTAGTCTATGTCTTTCAACGGCCTCAAAGAGTTGTCTTGCGTTGTATTCAATCATTCTTGAATAGTTTTCTGTGTCCGGTACTGCCCCTGGGAAATTGGTCAGTATTACGTGCTGCGCGCCGACATCAGCCGCCAGCTTAGCTCCGAACTCGGTTCCGCTAGGCAGGTTGTCGATAACTAATGCAACCTCTTCTTTTTCAGCGGTGCTTGTTAAGTTCAGGATTTCGCTTGTAGTCAGCTTTTCGGGAGGCCCGTAGGTGGCTGTGATGTTGAAGCCTAGCCAGCTAACAAACGCGTTCTGCCACTGCATGCATACTACCTTTACTTGACTAACGTTGAGTTCATCAGCTTCTTCTTTGATGGCTTGAGCTGTAGCATTTATTGCTTCGCATACTGCCTGAGCGTTTTCTTCAAAGTAGCTGGAGTACTCTGGAAGAGTAGCGTTTAAGGCGTCCCTTATTTTCGTCACGTACTCTAACGCTGCCGTATAGGGGTGCCACGGTCCGCCAACCTTAACGCGTGTGACATTCACACCTGAGGCTTCAATTAAGTCGTCTAACCATGGTTCGAAGCCGGAGTAAATCACTAGAGAAGCGGTGCTGACGGCGTACACGTCGCTGGGGGTAATATCATAATGGGCGGGGCAGATCCCCGGTGGAACGATTGAGTGCACAGTTATATTATCTCCTCCCACTTGCTCAGCAAAGGAGCTAAGTATGGTGGTTGTGCAGACGACAGTGGGCTTAGTATCCCCGTTAGAGCTTACTGTTGAAACCGAGATAAGTAGAACAGTTACTACAAGCAATGGAATCGTAAACATTAACTTTTTCTTCATGGCAACCTGACTCCATTCTTTGGTGTTACGATTTGTTTGTTTGGTGTTACTATTTAACTTTTTCGATCGTTGGATTTGGAGCGCTAAAACCTTTCAGTTGCATAGCTTTCAGATTCAACCCCTTCGTCTTTTGGGGGAGAGTATCACGGATACACCGAAGATAAAGGAGGAGACGATTATTATGGAAGAGCCTACAGGAAAGTCGAGGAGCAAAGACAGTAGAAAACCCAAAAGACATGTTATGGCCCCGATGATCGGTGAGGCTACCAAGACCTTTTTTAGGTCGTAAATAAATTGGAGCGCCGAAGACGCTGGATTTACTATCAAAGCGAAAACGAGGAGCCCCCCAACCAGTTTAAGGGAGAAGGCCACGGTAACCCCTGCTAAGAACAAGATAAGAAAGTAGAAGACGCTCGTGTTTATTCCTGATGCCTCAGCTAGCTTTCTGCTAAACATTAAGGCCTGAAACTCCTTAAAGAAAAGGGTTAAGAGAAGAACTATGAAGAAAGTTAGAAGACCTAAGAGGATGAGGTCATCAAACGTTACTGAAAAAATGCTTCCCCATAGGATGCTCAACGCCTGTTGCGTGGCTGCCACACCAGGCGCAAAGTTCAGGAATATGAAACCTAACCCGATGGTTAACGAAAACATTATTCCTATAATTACCCCTGGAGAGAGCCTAGCCTTCTCTGATATTGGGCCCAAAATGAAGGCTACGAGAGTTGAAAAAAGCAGGGCGCTAAGGAGAGGGTCTACTGCTAGTAGAAGTCCCAGAGCTGCACCAGCGAAGGCAGCGTGAGACATACAGAAACCTATGGATGAAAGCTTCATGTGGACAACAAAGACGCCTATAAGCGAGCAGGTTATTCCCGCTAATATGGAAGCCGTGATCGCCGTCAAGATTATCTGAAGAGGGAGAGGTATCATTGCCTTAACCCCCTATAAAACCCAGTTAAACTTTTCACACTACACATCACACTTTCTGGATCCTCTTCAGCAACGATTTTCCCTCTGTCCATCACTAAGACACGGTTACACCGCTTGGGAATTGAGAACAGGTCATGAGTGACCACTATAGTTGTCCAGTTATTTTCTTCATGTAATCTACAAATCTTCTCTGAAATTTCTTTCCTAGAGTCGATGTCTAAGTTGCTGAAGGGCTCGTCGAGGAGCAGAAGCTTGGGTTCTTGGGCTATGGTCCTCGCGATCATAACCTTCTGCTGCTCACCTCCGGAAAGTTTTCCTATTGGACGATGAGCGAATTCTTCCACTCCTATTAGCCTCATGGCTTCTCTCGCGATTTCAAAATCCACCTTTCTAGGGCTCTTTAGTAAACCGAGTTTTCCATATCTACCCATTAGCACTACGTCTTGAGCAAGGAAGGGAACCGAAGGATCAGATATGAAATCCTGTGGGACGTAGCCTATGTCCTTTCTAGCTCTCATCGGATCACGGCTCATATCTACATTAAAGACCCTAACTTCGCCTCGGCTGACTTTGAGAAGTCCATTCACGGTTTCCAAAAGCGTGGTCTTTCCCGATCCGTTAGGACCAACTATTGATACCATCTCTCCTTGCCGGATTTCCAAGTTTATACCTTTTATGGCTGGTAAATGTTCACCTTCATAAATGGTATCTACTTCTGATAGTTTAACTATCACTTCGCCCATGTTCTCAATCCCGCCGCTAAGAAAAGCCGAGGTTGCCATAAGGCTTCGTGTATCCTAATTGAGGTCTCCAACCATATGCCTCGCTGCTTTAATTGCGTTTTGGTAGTAGCACACAAATACGTAAAAGTATTACTATATCTTTTGCGGTGTAAATAACAATACCTCATGGTTTTGCTGATGCCAAGCACCAAAATCTCTAGCTTGTTTCTGGGGCTTATTCCATAGAAAACGCTCAAATAGATGAGGAAAATGGCGCAGGGAGTTAGGTTCAAACCTACGTTTAAATCCTTGTTTTTTGCACAAATCCAGAATTCTAATCGAAGATAAATTTCAAAGTACTAGGGGAGGTTC
>QMYO01000315.1 GCA_003662715.1 Candidatus Bathyarchaeota archaeon
TACCCAGGCATGGAACACGGCGGGCGCGGGCGCAAGCTCCCACGTAAGAGAGAGCCCAGCCAAGGGGAGCGTTGGGCTCCACTGTGAGGCTGGGTGTTGGTTACGTGGGACACAATGCGCCCGCGAGGAATTATTTTATTAAAAATTAGGAAGGCTGAACATTTTAAGAATGTAGGTATTCGTAATAAACTTCTGTGGCTAGAAAGCATGTTGCAGCTGCAATAATTAGCATTATAATCTCAATAATTGCAAGAGTCACGTTAGGTTCGTAGATTACGCTATAGAACCCGAATATGTTAAGCATCAATATAAATATGCTGGTGCAAACAGACGCTATTGAAGATGCCATTCCAAACGAGAACAGTAGAAATTTAACCTTTTTCTTATCCATGTTCTATCACCGAAAATAGGATTTTAAAAGGCAAAATTTAAGAGATTTGCAGCATCAATTCATATCCAAATTTAAAACTTGAAATTTTAAACAAAAATGGGGAAATTTTTGGTTATTTCTTGTATGCTCTCCTCAAGACTATTACAACAACTATTATTGCGGCAAATGCTGCTATCATTGAAAATGCTACTGAAATCTTTTGCATACCTCCGTATCCGCTAATATCCTCTGTAAGTCCTTTAATATTCCCTACATTCGTTTTTAATGTTCCTATTTCAGTAGATATGGTAGCTATTTCTCCATCGATGGAATCTATTTTTCCAGAGATATCTTCAAGGTATGTCTTTATGATCACTTCATTAATCGTTCCGTTGATTACCTCTATGTCCTTGATGATATCGTTCACATTTATTTCTAGGGGTCCGAGCTTTGAATCTACCTGTATTGTTGTACCATTAATGGCAACTATCTTCTCGACAATATCCGTTAAATTCGCTTCTAAAGTGCCAATATGCGTCTTTATAGCGACTAGGGTGCTGTTGATATCAATTATTTGCATTTCTAAGTCATCTAGTTCAAAATTAAGGTTTCCTATTGTAGAGTTTATACTTACTATTCCATTTTTAATTTCTTTAATTTGCGCATTTAAGCCATTTAGGGTTGGGCTTACAGTGAACCCTGCAGTTCCTTCGGCATAAAGTGTAAATGACTCATATTGTTTTGCTGCTGAGACTATTATGAAATAAGTTCCTGACTCGCTTGGACACTTGAAGCTTACATAGTAAAGGCCTACATCTATCCTTGACCAGTCCAACGTTGATATGAATTCCGATTCATGGAACAATTTTACCGTCATTTGCGAAACATCCTCTGTTCTTCCATCCACGTTGGTTTTTATTATGACAGTGACAATTTCGTCTGGGAAGTGCAGATTACCCGTTTCAACCTTAATTACCAGCGGATCTTTCATTATGGTAAATGTTTCTTGGTCCCCATAATCATAGACATCCTGCAATGCTTCTTCATCAAAGAAATACAGTTTAATGATGTACTCACCGTTTATTAGATTTGGAACTTTGAGGAACGGTGAGCCTTTATGTGTATTGGAATCTATATCAGCCCAGCAAAGCGTTCCATTCCAGACTTCGTTACAGCAAGAGCAAGAATCTCGGTAATAGATTGGAAATCTCGTCCCCGTTAACCATCCCATGTCAACTTCATTGTTCAAAATGTAGTTATGCTCCCAGATCCAGTACTTATGTGGACCAAAATCTAATACAATGCTCCACTGCCTATTATTGTAGACATATTCATCATTAATTGTTAAACTATAACCCTGTGGAACCGGAAGACCTGAGCCATAGATGGTTATATACTGTTCAGCGACACCCGTGTTCGGAGTTACCCAAATGTTTGTTTTCACATGGAATGTTACACATTGATCAAGTCCATTTGGCCATAGGCTCTCATCGGGCGGGTACCCGCTTCGTATTCCACTACCTTTTTCCTTGCCATAAATTGGGTGAAGGCCGCCGTAGCTTTCCGGAATTGTGAATGTGGCTTTGAATGAACCTTTATTATTAGTCTTAACTTTCGCCACAATTACGCTGTCAAGAACTGGATTCCATTTCATATAGTCTGTTTCGTTCCACCATTCAGTTGCCCATTCGTCCCAATGAACCTTGCATTTAGCTACATCACGGTAGTAGACAAACACTTCAACATTAGCTGCAAATCCTTTCCCCTCAACTGTAAATGTGTCGCCTACATACCCTTCACCGTTTGGCCCAAACATCCATGGATGGACTTTAAAGTCTGCTTCCGCAGAATAAGTTCCATCTGTAGCCCTAATTACGTGTTTTCCTCTTGGGCACTCAGGAACATGAATTATTGTGTTAAATCTTCCATATTTATCGGTTAGGACTTCCCCTAACTTTTGGTTATCAAAGTAGATTTCGACGAGAGAGTTAGGCTTGAATCCTGTAGTTCCTTCTACGACGACAGAACTGCAAACATGTCCATAAGCGACTTTCTTGCCAAAAACATCATAAATCAACTTATTGTATACTTTAATTATCGTTTTTGCAAACCAGAAGAACTTTACGGTGTTTGACCATGCAGAGTTGCCTCCTGGATACGCCTTGTCATAAGCCTTAGCTTTCATGGTATACCATTTTTCGCTTACATCCAACGAGCTTATCCGTAGGTAATATAACTGTTTTTCTGGGTCATAATTCATGTAATCATAGAATTTGCCGTCTATGTATAGTTCCACTCTATCGATTCCACATGGATATAAGCCTTTATCATGAGCGGACACATAAACGTAGAAGCTTCCCTTTATCACTTGCTCATCCTTTGGATTGGTTATTGTAACCTCAGGAGGAGTCTTATCTATACATTCATCTAACTTTTGTGTTTCGCTATATCCAATGGTCGGATTCGAAACTGTTACCCAAAAAGTATATCTTCCCTCTTCGCTTGGACCTTTACTGAATAATATGCTGAATGTTCCATGCTTCCCCTTACTTATACCTACTGAAGAGTCTTCGGCTTCAATTGTTATAAGTCTATCTAGAATATTGTAATTTACTTTCCATCCATTGGGAGTAACAACCTTGCTTACCTGGAATCCCTCTGGATGAGTTATGTCTATCTTGATTATGCGTCCAGCATCAATATTGTATACAGTCACGTTCTTCCATTCTGGATACTCTCCTTTGCTACAGTTGGGATCTAAGGAAATTTTAACTTTTGACCCTAGTGAAGTAGTTGAAATATTTGTTATACCTGTTGTAGATTGGAATTCTGAAATCCCAGCGACAGATAGAGGGACAACGCCAATTACCAGAAAGACTATAATGGTTATCGTCAAAATTCTCTTCATTTTTCTCCTTTCTCCCCCATACTTGACA
>QMYO01000316.1 GCA_003662715.1 Candidatus Bathyarchaeota archaeon
CAAAATAACCATTTTTATCACTAGAAAATAGTCGTAATGTTGCATTAGAACTCGGAAACGTCTCATTTTGATGTATCCATTTAATTTGGAAAGACAGCGTCTTATAACCTGTTTCTTCCAAGCAATTAAACTGCCCTATATCTGTTATATTCATCCAAATGAACGTGCTATTAGCAACGAAAGATTTGACGCTGTAGTTGCCAACCACGCTATCTGTATCATCAACTTTTGTCACTCCATTGGAAGACCAAAGGGATGCTGATTCAGTCCAGTCATCATTCTCAGGTGTCTCTGCTAAGAATAATATTTTTGAAGCTGTGACACCTTGCAGAATTGCTGTAACCACTAAGGTGAGCGCTAAAATTAAGAGAGGTCCTTTAACACTTGGTTTCTTAACGATTTCCTCAAATGCCTTAACTGGAGAATATAAAACTTCCAATATCTCTTGGACAATTAACTTCTGCTTAAGCTCCTCTTCTCCTACACTTTCACCATTTTCAACCATTTTCCACAACAACAAACCCTTTAGCTTCTTATGTTTCTAGAAGTCTCATAAAAGCCCCTAATAACTGTTCTTTCTGTTATATCTTCCTCCTCTTCTCTCATTTATAGACCTAAGTAGCAAAAAACATGTAGCCATTTTAAGCGCTAGAAAAAATAATGGGCGAAGCACGTCTGCACCTAGCATTTTTACTCCATGAAAAAGCCTATTTCTACTAACAGTTCTCTGAGAAAAGTGCCTAACAAAAGCATCATTTGCTAAACAAAGGCGATTCAGTCTGTGAAAGATTAAATGGCACCTAAAAGTAAAACTATAGTTACTATGATTATTCCAGCAGCAACCGTCTGGACACCGTATAACCAAATGTTCTCCTTCGCAATTCTTCCAAGATAAAGACCTAAAGAAAACAACGTGGCTAAGGTAAGAACGAATGAAACAATGTAAGCATCCCAAATGACAAATATTCCAGCTAACGTGAGAATGAAGGGAATAAGAGCAATCGCCGCCGTCAACATAGGTGATGCGCCATCAATAAATGCGGCATACACAGAAACAAAGTCAGAAGCTTTATTCTGTATGGAGTCACTGAGATCAGTGAGCATGGCAGCCTCGAGCGTTTTAAGATGCCTCTTTCTCTCAGCTTTCTCAGTCATGTAAGCGCCGAAAAGACCGGAGACCCCCATAGCTAGACTTGCTCCTAATCCTGCGGTGACAATTATTTCCGGCTCTGTGACTCTTACGACCCAAGAGCCTATAATAATGCCAAGCACGGTCATTGATCCGTCAAAACCGTTCTTGATAAAGTATCTTCTGGCAATAGGGGTCATTTGCGTAATCCGTAGATACGACCTAATTCTTCGAAAAAAGGTTCTAACGCGTTTTATCATGGTGTAACTCCGTGAGCGTTATATAACGCCTAGTCTTATCGTCATATTCTGGCAGACCTGTCCTGAGGTGTTTTTACTTCTTCAACAATTATTTTACCCGCTGCAACCTCGTCAACGGAATGGATGGTAGCTCCCATTTCTTCCACTTTCTCCTTGATGTTTTCAAAGTTTATGCTGTTTCCAACAATGATAATCTTCGCGTTCTCTACTTGCTGGTCTATTTCGTAGATGATTATGTTTACTCCCTCTATGCCATCTAGTTTGCTAAGTGCCTCAGAAAGTTCAATTACGCTAGGTTTGTGCGGTTTCAAGACATCCAAGACAAGTCTTCGTATCATCTTACAACCGACTGAGTATAATTCTTCCTATGCATATATTTAACTATTCCTCCTAGTTCCGTCCAAAAAAATGTTGTGCAACATTAAAACCTAGATATAAATGAATCATGTTCTTGCTTTAGACAAGTATTTATCTCCCTTGAACAAAATATTTCTTTCAAAGAGTTGATTCCATGGAAAAGGCAGAGAAATATGTAAAAATGGCTCTTGATATGGGAGCGGAAAACTCAAAGGTCATATCTGTAGAAGACCTCGTGTTTGACGCTAGAACCCTTCTAAAATGTATGTATGGCTGTGATGAATGGGGGAAAAATTGGACCTGTCCTTCCGCCCCAAACGCTTTGAAGCCATGGGAAGCTGAAAAAATACTGAAAAAATATAGCTGGGGAATACTGATTCACACACAAGACCCTAAGCTTGCCCAAGAAATATCCTTTCAAGTGGAAATGAAAGCGTTTTTTGATGGCTACCCTTTAGCTTTTTCAATGGTTGACTGCTGCCTATGCGAAACATGCGTTTTTCCTGATCCATGCAGGTTTCCAGAGAAGGCTAGACCATCAATGCAAGCGTTGGGTATTGATGTTTTTTCTACGGTGAAGAAGCAAGGGTTGCCAATAGAACCTCTTAAGACGAAGGATGAGAAACCGAACTATTACGCTTTAGTGTTGATTGAATAATATTAGCCACCACATTGACTTCCCTTTTTATAAAAAAGAAATGAAATAATATAAATGAGCGAAAAAGAGCTGGCTAAGGTGGTTAAACATCGAACATGTGGTCATTGATTAACTGAAGCGCAGGGCTATGTCGATTGCTTTTCAACTCAAAACTTATAAATAGTAAAAATATGTGTTGATATTATTCATTAGGAGAAGTGTACCTATGACCGAAGATGTATTGACTAAACTTAAAGAAGCTGTTATCACCTACGATGTAGATAAAGCGGTTGAAGCTGCCCAAGAAGTTATCGAAACTGGCTTCGACCCTCTTAAAGCAATTGAAGAAGGCTTGGCAGCTGGTCTACAAGTTGTTGGAGACAAATTTGGAAGTGGAGAAATCTTTCTCCCAATGCTAATGATAGCCGCAGAGGCTACCAAGAAAGCCTTAGCCATACTGGAACCAGCAGTAGCAAAGGGAAAGTCCAGAAAAATTCTGGGCAAAGTGGTCATCGGAACCGTGGAGGGCGACATCCACGACATCGGCAAAAGTATAGTCGCCGCAATGCTTACTGCAAACGGCTTTGAAGTTCACGACATCGGATGCGACGTGCCAACATCAGCGTTTGTGGAGAAGGTGAAAGAAATTAACCCCGACGTCATTGGAATGTCAGCTTTATTGACAACTACCATGCCGAAGATGACCGAGGTGATTGAGGCTCTCAAGAAAGAGGGGCTCAGAGAAAAAGTGAAGGTAATCGTAGGTGGAGCTCCAGTTTCAGCGGCTTGGGCTGAACAGGTAGGAGCCGATGCCTATGGCGAAGATGCCATGGCCGCCGTTGACGTTGTCAAAAAAATGTTGGGCAAATAGAAGAAATTTTTAAAATTATTGAACAATGTGTG
>QMYO01000317.1 GCA_003662715.1 Candidatus Bathyarchaeota archaeon
ACCAATGTTAATTTATATGTAAAGAGAATAATTGAATCAAAATTTCCCAATTTTAAAATCGTATCAGTGCCCAATCGCCTGCAATGTCCGCCTCATTTACAAATTGGCGCTGGCGACATCATGCTAGAATGGGAGGATGCTGTGCAGAAATATGGAAGAGAAAACGTTGGTGTAGCTGCTCATGCGGAATGTGACCCATACCTTATCGATTGGGTTCTAAAAAATGGAGGCAAAATTAGCGGAAGCGGAGGAATGTTCTCAGCCATAAAGAATTCTGAAAAACCCACACATATCGTAGCGACGGTAGAGGGGCTTCCAGAAAGGATAAGGAATGAAATCCCCGAGAAGACCATATTATCTCCCAACGTGTTTTGTCCGAACATGAAGTTTATTGGACAAGATAACGGTTGGTGGGTCAAGAACGCCATAAAAATTGCTAAAACTAATGGAGAGGTGGCGGGTAGATTGATTGTTAAGAATTTGAGTTATCCCTATTATGAGTTTGAATACGTGGGCGGTGGAAGAGTGATAGAAAAAGGTGACGACAGCTTAATTTTGGGTCCATGCGAGATAATTGTTGATCAAGCTCTTATCGATAACGCTGCTGAGCCTATGCAAATACTTTTTCAGTAAGGAACTATCAGTCTTGTGGGTGAGGAGGAGAACTTAACAATTGCTGATTACACCTTCTCATTGCCGTCAAGTAAGCATAATAGAAACCAGACAGGACATCCTCAACAATGAGGGTGCTCTTAAAAAATTAGCTCTTAATAAGGAAGTTTACGAAACCACACAGTACCTCTTGGTTGGAAATGAAAAACAAGGATTCGCAATATTAGAAGTGAAGAAAGAGGATGCCCGAAAGCTTTTTCAACGAATTATAAAGGTTAACGTTTTAGCCCTTGCAAGTGAGTCCACCTTAATAGTTGATTCTAACGTAGACGTTCTAAACCCGAATCAGCTGGTTCCTTTAGCCCTTAAAACCTACCAAAGAAGCGGAAAGAAAGCGACTGTTGTGTTAGGTAAATATAGTCATGTCAGCTTTGTATTGGTTAAAGGAGAACCGCAACTGGATAAAATTGAAGTTGTAGATGTAGTGCCGCCTAGACCAGCTAAACTAGTAACCATGATAAAAGACGCTATGAAAGTCGGGCTGATAAACAAAACAGTGGATATAGAAGTTAGAGAAATCGATTTGATTGAATTAGCTAAAAAGATAATTGACAAAGGTGCGGAAGTCATCATATTTCCGTGTAAGTCGTCTGGTATAACTGCTCAATCTGTTGGTGCGGAAGTCTTTTTTCTAGACAAAGGGATACTTCCAGTCTTAGAAAAGGGATATAAGAGACTTGGTTTGGTGGGCTGCGATGTTTCATTTGCAGTGCTTCAACATCTTTTAGGAAGAAACTTTGATAGATCAAAAATAATTTTCGAACAGATTTGCCCAAGAAAGGCTGTTCCAAACAAGTTGCCCTTCATTACGAAATGCTGTAAATTGAGAGAAGGCTACAAAACCATTCTGAAAGGAGAAACTTTAGGCGTCATCGTTCCATGGGGAGCAAGATTAAAAGAAGTTAGCGGTGCTCTGAATTGGTTATTGCATGAGATGGCGGAGAAAGCTAAAAATCTTGATGTGCCCCTTTAGTTGGTTACAATGTTTTAAGCAGATGCTTCTGGAGTCTCCAGAGTTTTTCTTGGGCTGTTTGATGTATAGAAATGCTTAAAAAAGACTGTCTGGTTTTCACTAGAAATTGTTGAAGAATCTAGTGTCATGAAGGGAGGTGAAACACTAGTGGAGGAGGAAGAGGACTGGGAAGAGGAGGATTGGGACGAAGACTGGGAGGATGAGGAAGAGGAAGAATGGTAATTTATTAGATGTAGAAGACCCTATTTTTTAATGCTTTTTAAACTTAAGTTTATTACTTGCCTCTCTCATTGTACATTAAAATAACAAGTGAAGAGAAGCATGGTACGAGTTGCAGTTTTAGATGAGGATCGATGCAAACCCAAACGTTGTGGGAGGGTATGTTATCGGTTTTGCCCACCAGTAAGAAGTAGAATAGAAGCTATTCGATTTGAGAATGACAAGCCAATAGTGGTGGAGTCTCTCTGCGTAGGATGCGGTATCTGTATTAAAAAATGTCCCTTTAATGCTCTTTCCATCGTTAACCTTCCAGATGAACTCGAGGAGGAATGTAGCCACAGGTTTGGTCCAAACACCTTCAAATTGTTCCGTCTTCCCATTCCCTCTTCTGGTGTGGTTCTTGGACTACTAGGACAAAACGGAATTGGAAAAACCACTGTCATAAACATTCTGTCTGGAGAGATTAAGCTAAACCTCGGAAACTATAAAGAACCGCCTGACTGGTCTCAGATTGTCCATCACTTTCGCGGGTCAACGCTTCAAGAGTACTTTCAGAAATTAGGCGACAACAAACTTAAAGTGATACACAAACCGCAGTATGTGGACAAGATTCCCAGCGTAGTTTCAGGGAAGGTTGGGGAACTCCTTGAGAAAATTGATGAACGAGACCAGCTGAAACTTCTTTCTGAAGAACTGCAACTTCGCACTATCTGGGACCGTCCCATCAATGTTTTAAGCGGAGGCGAACTTCAAAGGGTTGCGATAGCCGCTACCATATGCCGAGATGCAGACGTTTATCTTTTCGATGAACCATCCAGCTACTTAGATGTGAACCAACGTCTCCAAGCCGCTAGAGCCATACGACACCTCAAGGAGGATGAAAAAACCGTCATAGTAGCAGAACATGACCTCGCCATCTTAGATTACTTGTCTGACCAAATCTGCATTTTTTATGGAATGCCAGGCGTCTACGGCATTGTCTCACATGTTCATGGAGTGAGAGTTGGAATTAACATATACCTAGAAGGCTTTCTCCCAGACGAAAATGTTCGTTTTCGAAAAGACCCAATAATCTTCCACGTAAAACCTCCAGCAGCGGGTTGGGCAACTGGTGAAACGCTACTAAAGTGGGGCGAACTAGAGAAGTCATATGAAAAGTTCAAGCTGTCCGTGCAGCCTGGCGAGGCAAATCGAGGCGAAGTCATTGGAATATTGGGTCCAAACGGCATTGGGAAAACCACTTTCGTTAAGCTCTTAGCTGGAGTTGAAAAACCTGACAAGAAAGACTCATCAAAGCATAAATTGACTATCAGTTACAAGCCCCAATATATTTCAGCTGAATATGAAGGAACCGTTGAAGATTTACTAAAAAGCATAGCCAAAAAAGATTTTGAGTCCAGTTGGCATCGAAGCGAAATTC
>QMYO01000318.1 GCA_003662715.1 Candidatus Bathyarchaeota archaeon
CTACTCTGTCGAGATGTCTGGCGATCTTTACTTTATCCTGAAGGTTAAATACAACTCCAGGCGTCTGTTCCCCTTCACGTAAGGTGGTGTCGTCAATTATGACTTGTGTTTTTTCTCTCTTCATGCTACAACCGCTGAGCAGTTATGTTCATTAAAGTGTTGGTGATTCGCATTTTCTAGTTATAAAGGTGCGGACATAAATATAAAATTTTTAAGAGAAAAATTGACATTTTTTTTATTATTGATTCGCATTAAATGACATAACGAAAAATTTAAATTTAAATAATTAGACAAAATGAAACATGTTCGGTGAGAAAGACAAAATGCTTCTAAAGGAGCTAATTGAAGATAGCAGGCAGAAAATCACGGATTTAAGCCGAAAGTGCCACATGACGCGTCAAAGCATATATAATAAAATCAATGAGTTCAGAAGGAGAGGCATAAAGTTTACGGTTGATGTTAATCCAAGAGAGTTGGGTCTTAAGGTAAGAGCTTATACTTTGGTTACTATAGATCCAGGTGTAAGGTTTAGAGCAGAAACAGATGAGATAATTAAAAAGTTCAAGGGAATCTCGCAAATTCATTATCTTATTGGAAGATTCGATATCATTCTAGAAATTATTGTTAAGGACATCGATGAATTAAGCGATTTAATTAGAAAAATTTCAGAGCTCCCACTAGTAAGGAAAACTGAGACATTAACGGTTTATGAAACCGTCAAATTAGACCATAAAGCCCCTTTGTTAAGAATACTTTAGAAGCATTAATCGGAAATCGATTCCAATAGGATAGTGATTAAATTCTATCTTTTTTCTGGTAGTTTTGTCTGACAATGGGAATTTTTTATTGTCTGACGAAGAGAGAGGCTCTGATTTGTTGAACAAGCAGGTTTTTTCTTTGTTGAACAATTGGAGTTATCAATGTTTGGTGGAGGATGGTGAGCACGGAACTTAGAAGGGTTGCTAGAACATTGGATGAAGCTTGCAAACTTGTGGAGGAATCTTTTCAGAAAACGAAAGTAACTAACTTTAAGCGGAAAGAAACATGCTTTAGAATACTAAAAGGTATTTGTCTGTACATGAAGAGTGTTTATTTTATGACAACCATAGTAACCGTTGATCGGATTCCTTCCACCTGTCTCATTGCATTATGTATGGTGGCTCTTAAGTCATCTATACTCGGACCTTCCACAACGGCTATGACGTCATATACTCCGAAAACAAAATAGGCTTCCTTCACATACTTCAAGCTTCTCACTTTCTCAACGACTTCTTTTTCGGAGCCTGTTTCTGCATTTATTAGAACGAATGCTTTTGCCAATATATACACCCCTTATGCTCCAAGAATTTGGGGCTGTTACCTTATAAAACTATCTTTGTTGGTTGAGGCAAAATAAATAAGCGGTTTCATCATTCCTTAAATGCGCACTCATGAAAAAGAAAAGGAGAATAACATTAATTTGACGATTTTAAGACAATTTCCGATGGGTAAAGTAGCCTTTTTCGTTACAAGCAACCTTCACAAGTTTAATGAAGCCCGATTGATACTGGCTGAACATAAGGTTGCAACTGCTCTTCTTAGGGTTAAAACCGTTGAGGTTCAAGATGATAGTATAGAGAACATAGCTAAAGCCAGCGCTTTAGACGCTGTGAAAAAATGTAGACTACCCATCATCGTTGAGGACGCTGGACTCTTCGTAGAGGCGTTAAATGGTTTTCCTGGACCCTACTCCTCCTATGTTTATCGGACAATAGGAATTAAGGGAATTCTTAAGCTGATGGAAAATGTGGAGAAGCGGGACGCCTATTTCCAATCTGTGGTTGCCTTCTGCAGTCCAGAAGAACCTCCAAGATGTTTTCATGGTAAGGTTAAAGGAAAAATATCTCTAGAAGAACGGGGGAGCTCAGGCTTTGGTTTCGACCCGATATTTGAGCCCTTGGCTAGCCGTAATAAAACCTTTGCAGAGATGGCTATGATTGAGAAGAATAAATATTCGCATAGGGCTCAGGCTCTGCGAAAATTCGTTGAATGGTATATACGTCAAACATCTAGAGAGAAAGGGTAATCATTAATGAAGGGTTCCTCTTTTTTATCCGCCTTACCATTAAACGGATAAGTTATATTTGCTAAGTGACAAAATGAAGTAAGGAGGTTAATATAATTGGTGACGGGATATGTCTTTATAGACGCAGAGAAAGGTAGAGCATTAGAAGTTGCTTCAGAAGTGGTGAAGATCAAAGGCATCAAAACCGCTTGTGCAGTGACTGGCACTTTTGATGTGATAGCCACCTTCGAGGTGGAAGATATTAAAGACTTGGGTGAAACAGTTGCGCGGGGCATACATGGCATAGATGGCGTCTACCTAACGCAGACAGCAATATGCGTTAAATGCTGCGAAAAATAAGCCTACTTAAAAACCTCTATTTTTTGTCCATGTCTCATCCGCAAAAATTACGGGTTAACATCAACTATTTAACGAAGGTTTTAAATATCAGCAGTCTCTCGCTCTTAAAGATACTATATGGAGAGTAAAAGTTGCCAAAGAAACACAAAGGACGCTCCCATTCCATTCGACCCGTCAGCAAAAGACCTCCCATCTGGTGCAGGTACAAGCCAGAAGAAGTTGAAGCTCTAGTTATCAAGCTTGCAAAAGAGGGACATCCACCTAGCAAAATCGGAATCATCCTACGCGATCAACATGGCATACCCCTAACCAAACCTATCACAGGAAGAACCATCACCCAAATTTTGAAAGACGCAGGATTAGGACCTTCCATCCCAGAAGACTTGGAAAATTTATTGAAAAAAGCTGCAAGCCTTCGTGTTCACCTTGAAAAGAACAAGAAGGACCTGTACAACAAGAGGGCTCTCCAAAACGTAGAAGCCAAGATTCATAAACTCTCAAAATACTACAAGCGCACTGGAGTGTTGCCTCCAGACTGGAAATATAAGGCAAAAGCTGCATCTCTTATCTAAATTTTGGAGTTCCCGTGACCGTGAAGAAAGAAGAAATCAGCAACCTCTTAGACAGTGCCTCTAAGGCAGCCGAACTCATTCGCGAGTACATAAAAGAAGAGAAACCAATTCACGTAGCTTCCCATTATGATGCAGACGGATTGGCTGCAGGGGGCATCATGGGAAAATGTTTAGCTAGGTTAGGAGGGAAGTTTCGCATTCGAATTGAACGATGGCTGGACGAGAAAGTGATTAATGAGATAGCCGCCACAGAAGAAGACATGCTAATGATATTCACCGATTTTGGAAGCGGCGACCTCAACCTAC
>QMYO01000319.1 GCA_003662715.1 Candidatus Bathyarchaeota archaeon
AGGACGGCAAAAAGGAGTTCTATTGTAATGAACATGCTAAAATTAAACTGGGAATAAATGAATAACTCGAATTTGATTTTACTTAACAAACGTCATTCTTAATCATTGTTCTTTTAGTCATCGTTAACAGAAAGTTGGGAAAACAAAAATCATAAAAGATGAGTTAGAAGATGTGGTAAGTGGTAGCAATTAGCGAGTTAGGTGTTGTTGGGGAACGGTGATGGAAGCTGAAGATTTTGATGAATTTCTACTTAACATTGCTTATCAAACATTCGTGCTTAAAACAAGCTACCTTGATCGACTGGGTCAAAAAGAATGGGCTAACACTGGAATGGAGAATTGGGCTCAAGTGGAACTGATCCTGGCTTTTCCAATAAGAGACGTTCCTGTCACGACAATAGGGAAGAGAGAAAAGGATTGCGATTTAATAGTTGACAATCATGGAGTGGAGCTTAGATGTGCGACAGCTCCTAACTCCTCATGGTTACTGGGTGCCATTAAAAAACATCCCAGGGCTGAATTATATCTCTTCCTTTCACAGACTAATAGTAAGTTGATGAATGAACTTGGGTCATACTTTAAGGAGAATGGGTATGCCGAAAAGCACAAGATGCTGAACGAGAAATGGATGGTTATGGTCATAAAGAAAAAGAGAATACTGATGAAATTCGGCTTTTGCGGTGCAATAAGAAAATGCACTTCCTACGGCGAGCAAGAGAAAAATTAGCGTTATTCAGCGGAATAAAGCCACTAGATTGGGTATCAGTGAAATTCGAGGGCAATGCAATTATATTGCAAAAGATCGAGAAAGAAAGAGTCGGCTCTGCTCAAAATCCGGGCGAATATATAGTACAAATCGATAAGTGGGGTGAATTTAAATTTAATAACGAGATGCTTGAAAAAGCGAAGCAAATGCAGATAGCTTTCAAAGAGTGGCTTTCGGTGACATTCTTGCCCAAGTGAGTTGAAATAAGAAAAAAATTGACAGAGCCGAGATGGACCATAGATACTTTTCTTGAAAAACTCAATATGGTCAGTCCTGAACTTCGAACAAAATTTTATGAGATAAAAAAGGTGATAGAAAGTTTATGGGGGAACAGGGTTAGATTAGAGTTTCCTTATCAGAATGTAGTTGACTTCAGGATACCTCCACCAACAGGAACTGTTGTGTCTCTTGGTATACAGACTAGACGAAATCGATTTGAACTATATCTTAAATTTGGAAATGAAAAACCAGATGATCCTAGAAAAATGACAGAAGATGTAACACGGTTTGGTTTTGGCAAACTTAACAGACGTTTATATTTTGAACCACAGGATAAGGTAGGAGCCTTAGATGAAAGAGGATCAATTGCAAACCTTTTGAAACAAGTTCGTAGAATCAATCCTTAAAGTATACAATTAAACTATGAAAAACTAAATCCTTGTTGAGAAAAGGGTTAAGGCACATTCCAATCGATTCCCGTAACGAAACACTGTTTAGTGCCAAGAGAATAAAAAGAAAACGAAGCTAAATTTAAGAAAGAAAAGGATATTTTCCAAGAAAGGTATTTTATTTGGTTGAAACAACAAATGATGGATAAAGAGTCTTTTAAATATAAACTTTCGAAATTTCCTATTAACTAACTGTAGAGGTGCTTTCAAGCGTTTCGTAGTTCTCTTTGACTCAAAAATATTATCAGAGTAATTGAACCTTCTGCAACCATGCGATTGCACCTTTCGCGCAAGTTTTATAGGTAGAATAAAAGGGTAAAAATAAATTGGATAATGGATGAGAAGAAAGTTCTGCTCTAAACTCACTGTTGCACTGTTAGCTTACTTGGTTTTAACAGTAAATGTGTACTTGGACAAACGTATTGGCGTTGCTAAGGCTTCAACGTCAAAAATAAATCGCTATTTTTACGGCGTTGGAGAGCCTTTGCTTTACAGAAGTGCGTATAGCAGTGAAAGACTTAACGTGACTAAGGCTTTCGAGCTAATGAAATACATGAATGTATCTGGACTACGGGAGTGGGTTTGGAGGTGGATAATTTTCGATGGGAACGAAACAAGCTTGAACCAAACTTATGTGGAAGCGCTAAACACTATTGTTGCACAGGCTAAGTCTCACGATATTGAAATTATGGGGATGGTTCCAGACTTTCCAAGCTGGATGACAGGAATCCAAGAAAAAAACAAGACAATTCAGTATGCTGTTCCCAGAAGAAACCTAACAGAAGGATCGCCCTACATGGTTTTTCTACAAAAATATGAGAAATCTTGGGAGACCCTTGCAAGAGAATCTCCGGAGATAAAGATGTGGGAGATAGGAAACGAGTACAATTTGGATGAGTTTCTACATTCAGAGAATGACAACTTTACCGAGGAAGATAAGGTTGACATCGTAACAGACCTGCTGTACTATGGTTCCAGAGGCATTAAGAGGGGCAATCCTGAGGCGACAACAGTGATGGGTGGTCTTGGTCCCGGCGGGAATGGGATATACGATATTAGAGACTTTCTGGATCGGATTTATGAAAACATTGAGAGTGGCAACTGGTCAAGCACAAATCCCAATGACTTTTTCGAAGTTGCATGCTGGCATCCCTACATAGGCGTCGAGAAACCTACAGAACAGAATTGGGTTGAGCCGAGCAACGCTGTCTATAACGTCATGGTCGCCCACGGCGATGTTAACAAGAGTGTGTTCTTCAGCGAGTTTGGTTACAGTGACGTATATACTGGATTAAATGAGAATGATGTGGCAGAGCGCTTGAGGGTAGCTTTCACCCTCGCAATGGAACACTTTAGTTGGTTAGAAACCATATACTGGTTTAGGCTGATAGACCCAGATCCATGCTATGACAAGGGGCTCAATCCTACAGAGTATGGATTTGGCCTTGTAAAAAGACCCGCGGAAAACTATGCTTTGAAGCCTGCCGCCGAAGCGTATAGAGAAATTGTGCCGGAGTTTCCTTCGGCTTTAATTTTATTGTTGCTCCTAACTACAATAACCATCATTATTGTTTTGGTAAAGAAAAAGTTATCAGTAAAAAGTTTTCGATTGATGCATGTGCAAGCTGTGAAAGATTTTCCGCTGACCTGAACTCCGTTCCGGGTAAACATAGATTTTTAGTAGCTTAATAAGAAGGTCCGTTAATGAATGTCTAGCTCTGGGGGTTGTTGAAAATTATTGTTATATAATTTTTTTCTTTGTTGTTCTTTTAGTCGCTGTTAAAAGAACTTTTAAGTTTTTATGCTAGCTGCTCTTTTGGCTCTTAAGTTAACCAACGTTATTAG
>QMYO01000320.1 GCA_003662715.1 Candidatus Bathyarchaeota archaeon
ATTATGTGCCCATTGCTCCATTCTTTATGTATGACCACTGGGTAGACCCCATCATCAACAACTACATTTTCTTCCTCTGTAATGAAGCTAACGGTATAGTATGGGCCGTAAAATGTCGAAGAAACTCCTTTTGCCAATGGATCGTCAGGATCGGTCAGATAAAGCCGGTAGCCACTTCTGTAATTTGTACCTGAAATAGACATTAGCTGGGCTCCAGTTAGTATGGCGTAGGTTCCGCCATATCCGTAACCACCGTCGCATAGTATAATTATTCCACCCTTTTCTAGAAAGTCTAAGAGTGTTTGGGCCCATGCCTCGCCTATCATCTGCAGAGTGTAAGTGCTGGCATACTCTTGATCTGGGATAAGTAATATATCGTTTCCTGTAATCATGGTGTCCAGTTGAGTATAATCCGTAAATTCTGTTAATTTATAGTTAGGGCCGAATGTTGATTCTATTGATTTAATAGTATTAGCATAATCGTAGTAGTCGGCATATCCTATGTATGCAAGTATTCGAGGGGCATACCGGACCTTAACAATTTTTGAAAAGACATTATTTCTTGTTACATTCTCACCTGGAACTGGTGGGGCGTAAACTGTAATGTTATAAAATCCTGCAATTTTTGGCCTCCATAAGTAGCTAATTGTGTAGGATTCATCAGTTAATAATGTTAAATCAGTAGCGCTATCTACAACTGTTCCATTAATTAAAAGTTGAATTTCAACGTTTGTCTCATTATTTAAGCCTATATTTGTTATGGTTGCATTAACTAGCGTAGAATCATTGGGCTCGAGGAATTCTGGGACTTGCAAGGAGACCAAGAGATCATGCTCGTAGGACGTTACAAACCAGTGTATAGTGTTCTTAAACATAGCTTGACAATCATCGATCTGTGTCCAGTCATGTTCTCCTCGACCGTTCCAATAGACAACCTTTCCGGGGAGCCCTTCCGTAGCTATAATCTTATCGTATCCGTCCAAAAGCTCGGCTACTGTTACAGCTCCACGTGCCTCATCAGCTTCAGCCATATCGCAATCACTGTATAGGTTGTAAACATGATAACCCGCTGGGAAGCTTCCATATGGACCATTCATTATTGGGTGTTCTTCATTGACAACTATCAAATCAGGTTCTCCTACATTGTCTCCGGTTGTGGATGACCTAACAAGTTCCGCCAGAAGCGAATCGCTGACCAAGCAATCAAAGCCCGTAATGAGCAAATTCCCTCCAAACGACAGGTAGGATTCAAGCGCTGAATATTCGGCTGAGGATATCCATCTAGAACCAGTGTAAAATATTACTGCCTTATAATTAAGAAGCATATTCAAGTCTTCAGTATAGCGATTGTAATAGTTGTTATTGTAAATGTCATAACCTATTCCCATAGAATCCAATATAGGCGCTATAGTCATTAATTCAGAGTAGTCTGATATTAATGCCACTTCTATGTAGCGAACATATACAATCTCAGTAACAACATTATTTATTGTAACATTTTCGTAAGATCTTATTGGCGTGTAGGCAGTTATGTTATATACGCCTTCTTTCATCGGTGTCCATGAATAGTTTAGAGTATACGATGTCCCATTAACAAGCACATCTAATGTTTCACTTTTCACTTCCGTTCCATTTATCAAGAGATATATTTCAACGTCTGTTTCGTTGTTTAATCCAAGATTGTATACTGTCGCATTTAATACTGTAGTTTCACCAGGTTGAATGCATATTGGGGCGTCTAAGGTTACGCCTAAATCATGTTCATACTGGATGCCTATTGGAACATTTGTATCAGTTAGAAGAAGCTCAGCATATTCTCCAGTGTACGGGTTTGTAGAATTCATTCCAATCCAAAGTCCTGATTGTTTGTCATACCAGAACGTGTATAAATATCCATACATAGAGTACGGTATTTCCCAGCAATCTATCGCCTTTGGGCCGATCAATAAGACTTTGGTGCCACTAACTGTTGCAGTTCCATCAAGAAGATTTATTGTAGAACCTATGTCTATGTCTGTTTCTATCCATCCGAAGTACCACCAGCCAGCATTGCTGCCGCTTTCTATCAGCCTATTCATTGTATTAACGATCATCCAGTCTTGGAAGATGTATCCGTCAGGGGTTTTCTGCCATGTTGTTACATGCATCTTGTAGCGTTCGATGTAATAATCATATGTAAAGTTCCAGTATCCCTCGGTTGGTATACCTGTAGGAGAGTAAAGTTTAAAGAGGTAATATGCATATTGTCCTGGCTCTGGATTAATTATTGGGTATTGCACATGAACAAACTTCATAGCAACATTGTTTGTTGTAACATTTTCTTCAGGAACCGGAGGTGCAAAGGCTGTTACGTTGTAGACTGCAACAATATTTGGAGTCCAAGTATAGTTGAGCGTATAGAAGCTGCCATTTACCAGAAGCGGAATAGTTACGTTACTGACTATTGTGCCGTTGATTAGAAGTTTAAGCTCAACATTCGTTTCGTTGTTCAATCCACGGTTATAGACTGTTGCATTTAAAATCAGAGTCATGTTTGGTTCAATATATGCCGGTGCGTCTAGGCGAACAATTAGCTCATGTGGGTACCTTGTTCCCGATAGCCAATCTATTATGTTATTTGCAAGTAACAAGTTATCCGCATATCCGATATTCCAATTATTTATTGTATCTTCGTCGGCTATAGCTATGACTCTTCCAGCTCCCACCTCTGAAGCTGCAAGCATAGTCTCGCCAAGTCCATTGCCATCTCGAATAAGACTAACAGCAGGAGAACTTATAAATAGCTGAGACAATGGTGCGCCGAAATATACCCACGAAACGCCTTCTGTCACTTCATGAATAGTTATATTGGTGGTGTATCCTGACCATCCATATGTTTCATAATCCCAAATTATACCAGCGAAAGATGTTAAATCTGTGTAATACTCAGGGTAACTATCACCTATAACTAGAAGGCCTCCGCCAGCCAGAACAAAGTTCTGTATAGCTGAAATTTCGTCTGAAGAATAACCAGACCAAGCTTGAGGGATAACAAAGATATTATAATCGGCGAGTACGTCCGGGGTGATTGTGCCTCCTGTATAAGTATCTACAATGTAGCCTCTATCTGAAAGATTAACTATCCATTGGCTATAATAGCTAATTGAATCGCAGCGAGTCTGGTCAAACAGAACAAAGCCGAGGGGATATTTTACGGAAATCATTTCGGTTATCACATTGTTTTCTGTTGCAGTTTCTCCTTGAACTGGAACTACGTAAAGGGTAACGTTAAAGGTTC
>QMYO01000321.1 GCA_003662715.1 Candidatus Bathyarchaeota archaeon
GTTCTGGACTAATCTTCTAATTCATAATGAGTTCTTTTACGGCTCATTTCTTCCAAAGTTTGCAGCGACAATTATCGCGTCTGTAAGATCCACACTTCCGTCATTGTTAAGGTCGAAGCCCTTGCATTCTGCCCACTCGGGATCTTCCGAAGTGTAGCCTACCCATTGGGAAATGGCTGACAGGTCAATGGTGTCCACTTGACCGTCAAGGTTTAGGTCTCCAGGCACAGGGGTAAAGGTGTACGTGAATTCATTTTCAACTTCTACCCCGTGGGCGCAGTTGTAAAATTCCATTTTTCTGTATTCTGGACAGTAAACATCAATCCATCCCCCTATAAGCCTTATTTTACATGTGTAGTTCTCCGGAAGATACTGATCGCCTATAAGTCTGTAGGGCGGGATGTCTCCCCAAGGATTTTTAACTTTAAAGGTTATTCTTAGAATTGTTCCATTTCCATTTACTCCCAGCTTTTCCGAGGGCATTTCCACTTGAACCGTCAAAGTTGTGTCGTATATTGTGACTCTGTAGGAGACGTATGGCGGAGGCAGGAAATATGTGACTTCGATTTTTTGATGGTTAGTTTCTAGGCCATTACAGTATTCAAGTTCCAGGAAGTAGCCTTTCATTTTAACGACGTCGGTAAGCGTTATGTCTACTATGAATGTCTCGTTGACTATCCATTTGGTTATTTCCGTTTCACCTTGGGAGGTTATGCTTATCTTTGGTTTTACTGAGAAGATTGTGAAGTAACCGTCTTTTTTCCAGTGTTCTATTGGAATATCATTTGGGTCAAAGATTTTTGTGTTGCTGAGTTGCAATATGCTTGTGTAGTTGTAGGGGTAGCAAGGGTCATCTATAATCTGGAACCTTAGAATAACTAATGCAGTGCTGCCTTGATAAGGTTCTGCTTGTTCCTGAGCGGTAACAGACTGCTTGTATGTTCCAGTTATGTTGTCTACCTCTTCCAAGATCACGGAGTCTTCACTGTGAACATGCTTAACTTCATGTTCGATAAGTTGGACTATTGCAGGGTCGAAGTGGAGGCTGAACTCGTATTTGAACATGTTGGAGACGTCTTGAATCCAAACTTCAACTTCGAAGGTTTTGCTATAGGCTGGAGTTTGAAACTTGTAGGGGTCGTCAGGAGAGGTTAACGCTTTTTCTATTTTCACTGCAAAGCTGGGTTCTGGCTGAGGCTCCTGTATCTCTATCAATTTGGAAGTTATATCCCATTTTCCCTCGCTATCTGTGATGTTTAACACTACTAGATAGCTTCCAGGCTGGGTATACTTGTGGATAACTATCACTCCCTCTGCTGAAGTGTCGTCTCCGAAGTTCCATTTATAGCTAATTAGGGTTCCACCGTCTGGTGTAGATTCGGAAGCGTTGAAGGTTATTTCTTCATTAACCTGTGGGGTAGGTGGATAGTAGGTGAATGTGGCTTGGGGGTGTCCCCTAACCCTTATTATATGGGAAACGGTGTCGCTTTTCCCTTCGTCATCTGTAACTTTAAGCCTTACTGTGTAGTTGCCGAAATTGAGGTAAATGTGTGTTATGATAGGGTTGGAAGTTTGGGTTATGTTTCCATCCCCGAAGTTCCATTCATATTCTATTATGTTGCCTCCGTCAGGGGTGGAGGCTGAAGCGTTAAAAACTACCGTTTCACCCGTTTGCGGGGTTAAAGGTGACCATGTAAAAGCTGAATGGGGAGCCCTTAAGGCTTGAATAGAAACTATTATGTCTTGAAAGTCTTTGTCACCGCCTCCCCAAAGATCTTCCCAGGCCACGATATGACCCTCTTCTATTCTCGGGTCTTGGAATATCCATGCATGATCAAAATTGTCTTCATTTCTGCCTATTTCTGTGTGGAACGTTCCGTTAGGAGACCCTAAGTAAAGCCCGAAAGGTTCTGTTGTGGAAAATTCTATCGTGCTATTTGCAGAATCTTCTCCTGAAAACAACTCGTAATATTTTCCCGTTTTAAGGGAATACCAGCCGAAGGTGTTTTCAGCTGCATATGCTGCAAATTCGTCTAGCAAAATTACACGGTAGTTTCCAACCGGAAAAATTTCTATTCCCGTTTCGTCTGAGGCTACGTCTATAGCATAGGCGTTGTCTATAAACCATTCTTGTAGGGTAGGCTCTTCTGAAGGAAATCCTGCTAGAAGGTTGCTTAGTAAAAGAATTAGTATAACGGCTAAAGAGGATTTTTTTAAATTATCCATTCTCACCGCCTTTGATATAGGCTTACAGATAATTTATTCTTTTCCGATATTTTTCTCTAGTTCTAAAAACGTAATATATCGCATGTCATAAGCACTTTCTGATACGTTTTCACCTCTTGACCTCTGCACTATACAGGTGAAGCACTTTCTAAGTTTGCCTCTGGCATGCTAACCTCCTAAAGGAAGCTGTTAAATCATGTAATTTCCATTGTTCGAAATACGGAATGTTGAAGACTTCGCTGTGACCCACTTGATTAGAGAGACTTTCCAAACTTTCTCGCTATTGTCGAGATATCCACTATGTTGACTTTGCCGTCTCCATCTATATCAGCTTCTGGGTTCCATCTCGGATCTTCCATGCTAGATCCGAAGGCTTCGGCTACTATAAAAATGTCAACGATGTTGACTTTGCCGTCTGTGTTTATGTCTTCTCTGAAGGTTATGGAGAAGGTCTTGTCTGAAGTGTCTTCGCCCACGTTTAATCCGTCTGTTGCTACAACTTTAACCATGTAGCTTTTGCCGGGGGAAAGTTCCCTGATGTCCCAAGTGTAGGATAGCGTGTGGGCATCTACTGTAATGGGTGTCCATGTTAGACCGCTGTTGTTGCTGTATTCTATGATATAGGTTAAGGCGTCTCCATCAGTGTCGCTTGCGTTCCAAGTTACAATAACCGGAGTTCTGGGGTTTAGAATTTCTCCTCCGTTGGGAAACGTTACAGTTACTACTGGCGTATTTTCGGTAACTTCTCGCTCGGCAACCACTAGTCCCTTATATGTCATCTGGATTTTAAAGGTGCCCTCAACAAAGTGTATTTTGAAGGCAAAGTTTACGACATCAACCTCCTGTGGTTCATTAGTCTTGACGGTGAAGAAAATGTCTAAGCCAGCACGACCGATTATTGTTCCTGCACTGTCCAGAAATAGGAAATTGAGGTTTCCTGAAGTCCCTAATGGAATGTCCGTAACTCCTGAACGTAGACGGTACCAGTTGGTGAGCTCAACAGTGCCATTTTTCCATAGTAATACGTTGACTAAAAGGATTTCA
>QMYO01000322.1 GCA_003662715.1 Candidatus Bathyarchaeota archaeon
CCTGCACATACGGATGAGTTAGTTGATGTGATAGTTGCTAACACGACAAAGGTGCTGATAGTAACAGAGGGATGGGGTCCGCTAACTGGAATATCACCTATTCAAGAAAAGGATTTCTGGGTTGACGTGCTTTTGAGCATCCCTGCAGATCTCGACGTCGATTGGTTTGATGGAATTCCAACATTTGAATTACTCACTAATTATGATTTAGTAATATATGATGCAGGTGGTTATTGGTATCCATTAAGTCATGTCGCAGAACCATTAAGGCAATACCACTTCACTGGAAAACCATTAATTGTTGTGGCTCCAGACATTAATTACGATTGGTACTTAAACGGAGAGCCCGTGCCAAGTTTCACAAGGGATGTTCTTCACATTAAGGGAGTTCTAGGAATAATGCCTGAAGCAGTTTATAGTGTATATGCTAATACAGGCCACGAAATAACTTATGGAATATTTCCAGAAATTGCAATAAGCATTCCAGCATTAACCTCGTGGCCTGACTGTTTTGACCCATTATCAGATTGTGAGGGAGTGATAACGCAAGGCTATATCCCGGAGACGGAATTCGGGGTTGGTACTTGCTCAATTTTACCGAGTTATTCTCCCTATGACCCAGAAGCGAATCTGTTCGCTGTTGTAGCTTACTCCGGAGAGACTGACATAGAAGGGAGAACCGTAACCTTCGGCTTCCCATTATCAGGATTAGAAAATGTTAATATAGCGAAACAAATCGCTAAAAATAGTATCATATATTGTCTAAGCAGTCTTCCGACGAAATATTCGATTCAAGTTCACCCCTCCAATTTAGAACCAAATATTGATGAAGTTGTTACATTCAGTGGGGTAGTTACGGATGAATACGGTAACCCGGTACCTAATATCAAAATAGGCGTAGAAGATCCCATCAAAGAATACTCAACTTGGGTTATCACGGACACAAACGGACAATTTACTTATATAACAAAGACAAACCGAGCTGGCGAATTCACGTTCATCTTCTATGTTAACTCGGTTCCAACAAGGAGTACAATAAAAGTTTCACCTTTAAATGTAATATGGGGAGGACAAGTTTTATACGTAAAAAATCCGATAGAGAGCGATCCATATGAAGTTTCAGTTCACGTCAACGATACATTAGAAGGAATTTGGACAATAGAACCCGGCCAAGAAAAAATTCTATGGGAGGCCCCTGACCCATTTAGTTCATATAATTTAGATATTACTTACAAAAACCTTGTAACACAGGAACAATGGAATGTTAATCTTTTGCCATATGTGAACTATGATACTACGTACATACCTTACTGCAGTGAAATCCCACCGAATCCAAGTTTATATGATTTCTATATGCAAACTACAAGCACCTATGTGCCCCCTGAGATGTGCCCGACGTGCACCCCCTCATATATGACATTCGAAAACGAACCAGCAAGTTACAATTACGAATACGTTAGCGGTCCAATTAAGACGAAAATCGGAATTGATGCTGGGCCCTCCGTTGAAGCTAAACCTCATATTAAAGCAGGATGCGAAGTTTTTGCTGGATTCAAAGCGGAGTGCTCATGTGGCTGCTCGGCAGGAGCGGGATTAGAATTGACCCTTTGTGCTGGCTTATGCTTTCCTGTAGAACCAGTCGTTCATGCTGGTTGCGGTTGTAAATGCTCAATAAGTCTTGCTGGGGCTGAATGTAGCGTGGGAGCGAGTATCCAAGGACAAGCAGGCTATAGCGCAGGTGGGGGAATAGACATTACAACGAAATCTCCCGTTTTAGTAACAGTAGTTGATCCTCTCGGAAGAAAGGCTGGTTATGTGCCGGAGATAAATTATAAGACTAAACTGGTTCCAGGCGCAATATACTACAATGAGACCGAAACGCAGAAAATAGTGATCTCCAACGCTTTGCTGGGGGATTATATTGTAATCATTACAGGAATTGGGGACGGTTCTTATACTTTAACGGTAACAAGAACCGTTAACGGTGAAATTGTATATTCATATAGCTACAAGGGGGAAATTGTGTCAGGCGATATTCATAGGTCGACCGTAACGATATCAGTTGCTGAGGGCATATTTATTGTAAATGTAACAGAGCCGGAACCATGGATGCCCGATCAAACACCGCCAAAAACAACCCTCACGATTGGTGAACCCAAATATTCTGACGCTGAAGGCAATATCTATGTGTCTTCCTTAACCACATTTACATTAGCTGCTAAAGATGATACTGGCGGAACGGGCGTGGCTTCGACATTTTATCGTATCTACAACGACACGTTTGTTAAGGATTGGATGAAATATTCTGAACCTTTTGTCCTAGTTGGATTTGACGATGGTAAATATTCCATAGAATATTATAGCATCGATAATGCAGGAAACGTAGAACCATCGAATATGGTGTTAGTCAATCTAGATAATTCCGGACCAATAATAACTGTTGAAAACCCGCCTGTTGGCTGGGCTCTTCAGGACGGGGTTACTTTCATAGTTTCCTCAATAGATCCTTGTGGGACCCGTTCATTAAACTTCTCCATATATGAAGCAGGTGGTGATCAAGGAATATCTGTAGGGTTTGAGGATATGCCAGCCACGTATAATGAGACTACTGGTAAATGGGAGCTGTTCTTTGACACTTTGCAGCTTCCTGATGGATTTTACGTAGTTCTGGTCAGTGCTGAAGATAATCTTGGGCATGTGTCAACGATAACTGTTCCCTATAGTATCAGAAATTGGGCTGTTCTGGAGCTTTTACCAGCCTCCAAAAATAACAAGGCTGGTCGAACAATGCCAGTTAAATTCGCCCTTAGAGTGGCAGCCTCGGTGGATCCAAATCAACCCTTCGTCTATAACGAGGAGCTAACCATCAAAATATACGCGGCAGACGACCCAGAGAACATCTTGCAAACTTCAACATTTGGCGACACAGCAAGAGACTACCGCATCAACACAATTGATGAACACTACATAACAAACTTCAAAACCCTCAAAAAACCAAAAACCTACATTGTCGAAGTCTGGAGAAAAGACATGCTAATAGGCAGCTTCCAGTTCGAAACAAACAAATAAAACTAAATCACCCTTTATTTTTTACACAACCGCAACAAGAAAATATAATAGCTGTCGTTCATTTAGTTTCTCTTAAACGAATAGTTACGTAGGATTACAGTGGATTTCTATAATTTGACGTTTTTCAGCAGAGTATTAGTAAGGGTTTTTTTGGAAGCATATTGTTAGTATGCCGTCTAGACAGAGTGGTGACAATTTACC
>QMYO01000323.1 GCA_003662715.1 Candidatus Bathyarchaeota archaeon
CGTGTAAATGTAGGAGTAAGCTACTAACGCCAAACAAAGAAACATCATTAACCAAAAAGCAACACCATCAGCTCTCTCCAAAAATTCTTTCCTATCCATTATCAATCACTTCCTAATACACTATCGTTTAAATGTTTTCACTCAAAAATCGAGATTTAAACCTATCCCCCAACTTTTCAACGACCCTCACACTTCTAAGAACATTTTATCAGGCTTTGTTATATTATGGAAATTTTGTTCTGTTAGTCGCTGCTAATAGAAAAGAGGGGCTCAACCTTAAATCGCATTTTCCAACCTTGTAAGAAGCTATTCTCTTAGACACCATTAATCGAAAATTGATTTTACGGCCTATCTATTCAATAATCTGTGGAGGTGGTGAGTTTTTCTGAACCTTTAGAAGTTTGAAGGCAGTTTAAAGGTTTTTCGTATTCCTTCGATACATGGAGATATAATATCTAGAGGTGTTTTCCACAAAAATTAAATTTTCAAGGAAGATATTTTTGGTAGGGAATCTGTTGAAGAAAATCGCTTTTTTATGCATATTGGTACTGATTCTAACGAATATATTCCACTTGACATTTTCAAGTTTACCAGTTTTGGCACAATTCGACATAACAGAAAGTGAAACTGATCCTCTTGTTAAAATATGGAACTATACTGCTAATGATATTATTGTTTCTGTGTGTTCAGTTTCAGACATAACGAACGATGGATTACCTGAAGTAGTTGCTGGTTCTCAAAGCACTTCTGATTCAACTGTCTACATGATCGACGGGGCAACTGGAGAAAAGCTATGGCATTACAATAAATGGGAATCTTTCTGGGAAGTGCTTCGAGAGGTTAAATGCATTCCAGATGTTACAGATGATAATGTATCTGATATCCTGGTCGCATGTCTAGGTGGAGTATACATTTTGGATGGTTTATGTGGGAAAAGAGTATGGTGGTATACTGATCTTGGTGGATGGGTTTCAACTGATTTTGTTCCAGATGTCACAGGCGACGGTAAGCCAGAAATTATCACTGGTTCGACATTTGAAGTCCATTTGTTAGATATAGTGAATGATAAGATTTTATGGCATTTCTATGACAGTAGCATGGATGATACGCTTGTCACATACGTACCTGACGTTACAGGTGACAACATACCGGATGTTGCCGTTGGGTCAGACAATAATATGACGTACTTACTTAGTGGCTCCGACGGTAAAAGTATGTGGAAATTTAAGGCTGATGGTAGAATTCAGTCCATAACTTACAGGCCAGGCACTTTAGGGGATGAGATCCCCAACATTCTTGTTGGGTCAGCAAAGGGTACTGTTTATTTGATAAATGGGCGTAACGGAGATGAAATATGGCACTATAAAGCTGGTGACAGCATTACTCGTCGTGACGGAATAGTTTGCATTCCTGATGTCACAAGTGATGGAAAAACCGAGGTGGTAGTTGGTTCACATGATTACTGTGTTTATTTACTAGATGGTACTAGCGGAGAATTAGTGTGGTTTTTTAAAACACAGAATAAAGTCGAATCGGTTGCATATTCCTATGACATAGATGGAGACAAAACTGTTTATATTATTGTAGGGTCAAAGGACAAAAAAGTCTATATGTTAAGTGCAGCGAATCGTTCAGTTCTTTGGAAGTTTCAAACCGACGGATATGTTTACTCTGTTTCTAACATTTCTGACGTCTCAGGCGATGGCCATCCAGATGTAATAGCTGGTTCATCAGATCATAGGATATACTGCCTTAGCGGTTATAGTTTGCGGTCTCCAGCAATTGTTATCAAAATCGAGAGTAATCCGATAAAGGGAGTTCCGATTGAATATAGGGGCGATTTTGTTGGAACTGAAACGACAGACTTTAGTATAGGACCTGAGGCTTCTCCGTTTATGTTGACTTTGACTGCTCCTTTGACATATGAAGATTATAGTTTTAATCATTGGATTGTGGATGGAAGCATTTTACATGAAGGAAACGAAATTACGTTAACGGTGGACAGGGATAGAACTGCAGTTGCAGTATATGTCGAACACCCTGGACGCGCCAAACCCTATTTTATGGCTGGAGTATATTTAATAAGCGACTCCTCGCTTGGAACAGTTCCCGTATACACCCGATATGTTTCAGAGCCTAGCTTTTATTTGGCTCTCCCGGAGAACCAGCAAGTGAAATTGCGTTACTTTGGTCATCTTGATGCGCAAATAGGAGAACCCCTTCCCGATAAGAAAATTATATTGCAGTTAGACAAGAACATTATTTCCTCATGCAGGACGAGAAAATCGTATCAGGAAATCGGAGGTATGAAATGCAATTTCGATGGAATAATCAGTTTAAGCTTATCTAGCGGTGTTTATGTGCTTGAATTTAAGTTTGAAGGTGATGAGACGTACTCGCAAGTAACTCAAGAATATTTTATAGTTGTATACAAGAGTTCGGGGTTCAACATAACAAGGGATGCGTATAAATTTAGTAATTGGGGTTTCAATTTTGTTGAATATCTAAGTTTGATAACAGAACTTTTAAACGGGGGAATCGTCGACACGGCGTTATACTACCCAATTTTGTGTCTTTACCCTATTTTCAGCGGTATGGGGCACTGCTTCGGCATGGCTGCAAGCAGCTCAGCCTTCTATATGAACCCATCTCTTAAACCAAAACAAATGGACACTTATGAGTTTGACAAAAATGACGTCTATCTAGAGGTAAACTGGTACCAACTCCAACAAGTTCGTTGGTTATTCCATGAAAGCGATATAACCACATCAATAGAGACTGTTAAATCCTTAATAAACTCTGGTGAACCTGTAATTATGGGTTTCCGATTCTGCGATGAATTACCGCCAAAAGGACACGCAGTCGCTATTATAGGATACTGCCACAACAAAGACGGAACCTATTTCGTGATATACGACAATAATGCCCCTAACACTACAACCTTGTGCAAAGTAAAAGAAGGAAAAATGATATGGGAGCTAAACTATATTACATCTGCCTCTTTTATACCTCCCAACAAGCTTCAACCCTTAGTTAAGTCAAATAGATTAAACGAAGCAATAAAAGAAATATTCAACAAATATTCTGGTTTCCTCTGGCATTCTCCCGTTGATGTTAGAATAACCTCGCAAAGCGGCAAAGAACTTATCGTTGAAGAGGATAATGTTGTACGCAATGACTTCACTGAAAGCTATATTTACCTCGATGATCAGGTTAAAATAATTCTGCTACCGTCAAATGATACATACTTTGTAGAGGCTTCTGCC
>QMYO01000324.1 GCA_003662715.1 Candidatus Bathyarchaeota archaeon
CTTCTATGAGGGGGCAGAGGTATCATTCTTTGGATAATTGTGTTGAAGTTTGTGGCGAGGTTGTTGAGTTGGGGATCCCCGCCGTCATGGTTTTCGGCGTCTTGAAGAAAAAGGATGCTGACGGTTCTATTGCTCTTAAAAAGGATGCCTTTCACCCTAAGATTTTTCGCAAGCTGAAAAAGGAGTTTGGTGATGATTTGGTGCTTATTTCTAATGTCTGTTTGTGTGATTATACGGCTGACGAGTTCTGTGTTTACACTGATGAGCGAGGAAAAGTTTTGAATGAGAAGACAGGTGAGATGCTTGAGAAGATTGCGGTTGTTCACGCTGAGGCTGGGGCCGATGTTGTTGCGCCAGCGGCCATGTGTGATGGGCAAGTTAGGCATATTAGGGCTGCCTTAGACAAGGAAGGCTTCGACGATGTAGCCATTATGACTTACGTTAAGACTGACAGTTGTCTTTTCCGGCCGTTTTTCGAAGCTGTGACTTTAGCTAAGACTCCGAGACGCGGAGTTGATTCAAGCAAGTTCAGAACCGACATCATTAATGAGAAAATGTTTATGCAGAAAGTGGACTTAGACCTGAGCGAAGGTGCTGACATAGTTATCGTTAAGCCCGCGTTGACAAATCTGGATCATATATTAAGGGTTAAACAAAAGTATCCTACAGTTCCTATAGCTGCTTATCAGGTGAGCGGCGAATACGCGATGATAAAACTTCTAAGCGAGCATGCACATATAGATGAGAAAGATTTGCTTATGGAAACCTTGTATTCGATCAAGAGGGCTGGAGCAGACATGATATTAACCTACCACGCGGTTGACGCCGCCAAAATATTACAGGGTGAGTAATAAAGTATTTACGTTTTTGATGAACTGGAATTGCTTGTTCAAAGGATGGTTCGGATAGGCTTTGGTCAAAAAAAGGATTGTAGTGTTCGCGCCACATCCAGACGACGAAACATTTGGCTGTGGAGGCACCATTGCTAAGAAAATAAGCGAAGGATATGAAGTTCTCATAGTCGTTATGACCGATGGAAGATACGCGTTCCTCAACGTCTTGGGCATCGAGTCGGATCCGACTCCTGAACAGTTGAAAGAGATTAGGAAGGAAGAATTGAAAAGGGCGGTGAAGCATCTCGGAGTTCCAGAAACAAATTTGATATTTTTAGACTTTGTTGATGGGACGTTGGCAAATAGAGAGAAAGAAGTGGAAGAAAAGGTTGCTGAAGTATTAAGTAAACATAGGCCAGACGAGGTTTATCTTCCTTCTAAAAGGGATGGACATCCGGATCATCGTGCAGCCTGCAGAATTGTGAAAAATTCTGTTATGAAATTGGGTATAAAACCGGTGAAATATCAATATCAGATTACTCATAAATATGCGCGTATAGGACCGTTCGTAGAAGCTTTCATTAACCTATTTACAAATAAAAGGGTGCACGTTGACGTTTCAAGGTTCTTACATATTAAAAAACTTGCTATAGAGGAATTTAAATCCGAAATAACAGCTGTGTCGAGTAGGCAACATAAACCAGTTATAGAGAGTGTCAAAAAATTTCTGAAAGAAAAAGAAATGTTCTATGTTGATAGGTAAATAGTTGCAACTAATGCTGATAGTTAGTGCCTAGTTTATATTGAGGTTGGAGCGTTGAAGCGGGTTAACTTAGGAATTATTGGGTTAGGGCGTCAAGGTAGGATTCACCTTCGCAACGCGCTTCGTCTTAAAGAAGTAAAAGTCTATGGGGTTGCAGATGTTTCTGGAATAGCCTTGGCGTATGCAAAAAAACTCGGTGTTAAAAAAATCTATAAGGATTATCAGAATCTGTTAGAAGATGAGCAGCTTGATGCGGTGGTTATTAGTTTACCTAATTTCCTGCATCTTGAAGGGGCTGTAAAAGCCGCTGAAGCTGGGAAACACATTTTTTTGGAGAAGCCTCTTGCTAGAAATGTTGCTGAGGGCGAAAAAATCCTATCCGCTTTAGAAAAGAACGACGTTAAACTTATGGTTAACTATCCCCTTAGATTTGATTCTTTTCTTAAGAAAATTCGTGAAGAAATTGCTGAGGGTTTTTTTGGAGAGGTTGAGATCGTTGATGCAACCAACGTTAGTGGTGGTCCTTTTACTCCCAAAAGCGATAAGATTGGGGCGATTCCAGTGCCCGTTTCGGTACCTTCTTGGTGGTTTAATAAGGAGTTGACCGGAGGCGGTGCTCTTTTAGATTTAGGCTCGCATATGATTGATTTGTTATCTTGGTATTTTGGGGAGGCTGATGTTTTAAAGAGTTATTTGGGTTATATGTTTAACATGGAGTTTGAAGATACCGCTGTGTGTATGTTGAAGTTTAAAGATGGTCCGGTGGCAAATGTTAAGGTTGGCTGGTTCTCTAAAGATCGTATGTGCTCAATTCAGCTTTGTGGAACGACTAAGAACGTTTGGGTGCGTATCTCTCCAAAAAGCAGTTTAAAGATTGTTTGGAAGGATTTTAGAAGGAAACTCTTTCGTCATAGCAGCGATAGCTTTTACTTGGCATTGGAACACTTTGTAAAATGCCTACAAAATGATGAGGAGCCTCACCCTTCAGGGGAAGAAGGATTACAAGGCTTGCGAGTTGTTTCACAGGCCTATGAGAAGGCTCGAAAGCAATGAAAGTATGAGTGGAATCTAAATATGAGTCTTGTCAGTTTTGTACGTGCTGAAGATGGGAGTTATGCAGCGGTCAAACTGGCTATTGAAAAATCCTTAAAATTGATAAAATTCCATTTTAGCAGAAATGTAAGGAAGATTGTGATAAAACCGAATATGTGTTATTACTATCACCCTTCAACAGGGGAGGTTACTGATCCATGGTTTGTTGGTGTTTTAATTGATGTTTTAAGAGGTGGTTTTGGAGGTTATTCTGAGATTTTCGTTGTGGAGTCTGATGCTTCTGCTATGAGGTGTAAATACGCGTTTAGGATGCTTGGATATGATGAAATGGTTAAAGAAAAGGATGTTAGATTGGTTAACTTGAGCGAAGAGAGGAGCAGGGTTGTGAAAATTAAAATTGGCAGTGAACATTTCAAATTTTATATTCCGGAACTCTTTTACGAGACTGACTTGATTGTAGTTGATGTTCCCAAGATTAGGTACATGAATATGGTAAAAATTACTTGTGCCTTGAAAAACATGTTCGGGTGTAACGCTTTTCAGAGGAAGTTTATCTATCACAAGGCTTTGAATGAGGCTATTGTCGGCATAAATAAGCTGATTAAAA
>QMYO01000325.1 GCA_003662715.1 Candidatus Bathyarchaeota archaeon
ATATACCACTATAATAAAAAATAAAAATTGGATTTGTTACCACTTTACTTCTTTTTCTTTATTATCCAAGCAGCAGCTACTATAACGATTACCGTAATCACCACTGATGCCGCTACTACGCCCCATACCCACATTGGGAACGCGCCTGGCGATGGGACTTCCTCTTCTGCTGGGTGAATGTAGAGGAATGCCTTTGCATTGTATCCATACCATCCGAAGTGTACTGGTTCTGGTATCACACCTTCCCACTCGGCTCGCCATGCTCCGCTATTTGCACCGTGATAAAGCACTATTTCTACGATGTTTTTTACGAAATGTTCCTGCAGGGCGTGTTGCGCAGCTATATACTCATCGTAATCAGTAGCTTCAAGAAGTGATTGATATAGTTGATCAAACTCAGAGCTGTGGTATCCGCTACTGCTCCATCCAGCCTCTATTGCATCACTTGTGTATGGGTACCAGCAACTTATTGGATCGTGAACGGTCCAAGCCCAGAGTACGAAGTCGTAGTCGTGTGGGTCACTTACTACCATACTCCATACTCCTGCTTCCATTCCCTTTATTTCGAGATCCATTCCAGCTTCTCTGAACCATTCACGTATGAGTTCGGCGGATCGCATTTCTTCTGCAAGACCTAAGTAAACAACCATTCTGAATTTTAGCGGTTTACCGCTTTGTGGATCTTCTCTTATTCCATCACCATCAGTGTCTTTATAGCCTGCTGATTCAAGTAGTTCTGCCGCTGCTGTTGTGTTGAATTTGGGCCATAGATCTTTTACTTTGCTGTTAAATTCTGGCCATTTGGGGTTTATGGGCGTATAGCCTATTTCGAAGTTAGGATGTATGAGGTCGTTTATTGCTTCTTTGTCTATGCACATTGCTATTGCTGTCCTTACAGTTAGGTTGTCAAGTGCTGGATGACCTGCTTTTGGTTGAGGATATTGATTTATGTATATGCTTCTATAGCCTGGAGTTGTGGATGTGTGCACACGAATATTTGGATCTGCTGTTAATTTCAATGCTGCCGTAGGTGGTACTCCATCTACAGCGTCTACTTCTCCAGCTTTTAGAGCTGCAATCATTGACTCTGTTGATTCGAACAATTTCACTATTAGAATGTCTATTTTTGGTCTTCCGGCAAAGAATTTGTCGAAGGCTTCAAATTTTATGTATTCGCCTGGCTTGTATTCAACGAATTTGAATGGTCCCATTCCTATTGGTGGGATGTTATCATAAGCAAGGACACTTTCATTGGTTAGACCTTTTTCTTCCCATATGTGTTTTGGAACTGGCACACAGACTCCAGTTAGGAAAGGCGCATATCCGCCTGCTGGATATTTTACACGGACTCTAAAGACTTTCTCGCTTACTACCGTGATATTTTCTACAGCTTTTAGGAATCTTGTTTGGGCTGTCGGGTATTTTAATAGTAAATCCCACGTAAATTTGTAATCTTCGGCAGTTACGGGTTCTCCATCATGCCAGTAAAGATCATCTCTTAACTTTATTTCCCACGTTAGGTTGTCTATTCTTCTTGCATATTCGGCTGCCCAAGGTTCAATTCCCCAAGTTTCGTTGTAGATGTAGAGTGTTGTCCAGAGGATGCCTCTATACATTAGATAACTCATACCGGTGAGTGGATTAAAGTTTACAGCTCCAGTTGTGCCATATACGAAAACTATTTTCTCTTCTTGGGCTGTACTTTCAAAAACTATCTGCGTGGTTGGCAGTGCAAGCAATAGTATTGATAGTACTATAACAAGTACTATCCTTTTGGCTGCCAACCACTCTCCCACCATACTTTCTTTAATTTCTACTTTTATTATAGTTATTAATAAAATTTTTGGCTTGAATATATCTGAGCCGTAAAATTATTGGACGGGTATAGTAGTAACTTTAAATTTATAAGTTAGTTAGTTCATTAGAATTACTTCAGAGTAGAAATCGAAAGTTTTGCCTCAGTAAATAGGTTATGTGAGGCACGATGACAAACACCCCTTTATTAAGGGTTAATGATCTTTCCACATATTATTACACGAGAAAAGGTGTAGTTAGGGCTGTTGATCACGTAAGTTTCGAGGTTTCAACCAATGAATCTCTTGCAATTGTTGGTGAATCTGGTTGTGGTAAATCAACTGTAGCACACACAGTAATACGGTTGCTTCCCCCAAATGCTAAAATAGTTAGTGGTAGCATTGTTTTTGATGGAAAAATAGACTTAACAAAAGTCGATGACGATATTTTAAGGAAAATTCGATTTAAAGAAATATCCATAGTATTTCAAGGCTCAATGAATATGTTGAACCCTGTGATGCGAATAGAGGATCAAATAGCTGAGGTTATATTGATTCACGAAGTTACAACGAAAGAAGAAGCAGTAAGAAAAGCCAGAGACCTTCTAGAGACTGTAGGTATTCCATCCTCCAAGGGGAAAGACTATCCACATCAACTAAGTGGAGGACAAAAACAAAGAGTTTGTATTGCCATGGCTATAGCTTTAGAGCCAAAGTTAATCATTGCCGATGAGCCTTTTACAGCCCTAGATGTTATGGTACAAGCACAGTTAATTGAATTGCTTAAAAATATTCGGAGGAAAATAAAAAACTCCCTAATTTTTATTACACATGATATTCATGTTGTTGGGGAACTTTGCGACAAAATAGCAATCATGTATGCAGGTAAGATAGTTGAGTACGGCGAATTGAAAGATGTTGTTAATTCTCCTAAACATCCCTATACTGTTGGGCTTTTGGAAGCGGTGCCGTCGATAGATGGTCCCGCGACATCACTTAGTTCAATTCCAGGCTTACCACCGAACCTAATTAATCCTCCATCTGGATGTAGGTTTCATCCACGTTGTTCAAAAAGATTAGAACTTTGTGACAAAGAAGTTCCTCCTTTGGTGAAAGTGAATAAAGATCATTTTGTAGCTTGCCATCTTGTAGCGAGGGATAGGGAATGAGTAATAGAGGAAATTCTCTTCTTCAGGTAGATAACCTAAGTGTATGGTTTCCAGTAGGTAGATCATTCTCTCTATTTAGAAGAAGAAAATATGTTCACGCTGTTGATGGTGTTAGTTTTGATGTAAGGAAAGGAGATGTCCTAAGTATCGTTGGAGAATCCGGAGCAGGGAAAAGCACGCTGGGTTTAACAATTGTAGGTGTTTATAAACCTACAAAGGGGAGAATACTGTTTAAGGGAATTGACATACATAATACTGATAAGAAAACTGCTAAAACTATAAGAAG
>QMYO01000326.1 GCA_003662715.1 Candidatus Bathyarchaeota archaeon
GTTCATGCTCAGAAATCCAAATGGGATCTGCATCTCACCTCCAGGCCTAGGACTCCTAACGCAGATGGAGAAAGAACTTGGGAAAGATATGACAGAGATAGACTTAGAGACACTGATTGAGAGCCTCCCACAAACAGCCACGTCAGACCTCCAAGTAGCAGAAGAGGTAGAAATAAGAAACGAAGACAACAAAATCTACACAAAGATATCGGGTTCAATCTACAACGACTTATACGCCAGACATGACTTGACAAGTATACGCGTCTTAGGCTGCCCACTAACAAGCGCAATAGCATGCGCCCTAGCAAAAACAACAGGGAAGATAGTCTCGATAGAGAAAAGCAAGATCTCAGAAGACGGCCTAACAGTAGAGGCATGGTACCGATTCACGGAGGAGTAAAAATGAACTTCCCACTCTCAATGAATGAGATCAGCCTCTGGCTAGCGGTAATGGCGATCATACTCCTAATAACCTCAGAACTCCTATCATCAGCGACCAGATACGCCGGAAACATAATCATAGAAAAGAAACATCTAAGACTAATCGCACTAGCCCTAGGAATCGGGTTCATGATAACAGTCATAATGCGCATATACCAGCCATTTTAACCCCCAAATATGAAAAAATATATCAAAAATCTCAGTTCTGCCCGTCTTAAAATTTTAAGGATCGATCCTTAGACTGTGAGAATTTTGAAGATCTGCTCCCTTCTGAATGTGAATTCCAGAATATCGATAGCCATTTGTTTACAAATCCTGTTTTTTACAGTGATCATTTCAACAATCATGACTGAAGAAACCTTCGCAACATCTTTAGAGGAGACCATAAGCCGTAGAAGATCGACTCATCAAAGCGGCACATACACGACCGAGAATATAACGCAGCAACAGCTCCTAGAAGTGTTGCAGGCTGCCTATGGTTATCTACCATCAGGCCATAGAAGTGTCCCAAGCATAGGAGGAAACTACTCTCTAATAATCTACATCGCGAACGCAACGGGGAGCTACCGTTACATACCAGAGAACAACTCAATAGTCTTGTATGACGAAAATGTAACTAAAGAGACGATTAGACCTCACGATCAAAACTGGCCAAGCGAAGCAAGCGCCGTCTTAATTATAGTCTGGAACAAAACAAAGATGGGTAACCAATACTTTGCATCAGCTGAAGCCGGATGTCTCGTCCAAAACGTCTACTTAAAGGCGAACTCCCTCGACCTCGGAACATGCTGTGTCGGCGGCATAAACTCGGGAGGATTACGTAACGACCTCCATTTATCCTCAAACTTGATTCCGCTCCTTGTCATGCCTCTGGGCTATCCTAAGACTCCGTATCCCCCAGGCAGTCCAAACTACGACGTGATGGATGGGAATCTCCCGCCAGTCCAATACAGCAACCTTACCCTAGACGACGCGATTAGGTACAGAAGGGATATTACCGAATGGTCGCTAATGAACCTCTCCTTACAGGAGCTCTCCCAACTCTTATGGGCCGCTTACGGCTCCACAAACACGACGCATAGAACCACGCCGAGCGCCTGGGGAATCTACCCACTAATAATCTACGTTCTAAACTCTACAGGAGTCTATCGGTATGTTCCAGAGATCGAACATAAGCAAGGATACTACCATTACACGGAGAAGATACTCGATGGGGACAAGAGATACGCGGTTGCCAATGTCTGTTCAAGCCAGACATGGGCAGCCGACGCCCCAACAATCTTCCTGATAGCATACAACGCATCTTTTAACAACGGCAATACAGGAGATGGCGGTGCCGTAAGCCATGAGTTCATCGAGGTTGACGCTGGATGCGTTATCCAAAATATCTACCTCGAAGCCACGGCACAGAACCTCGGGACAACAGTGATCGGCGACGGACTTGAAGACTGGAATGGAACTGGAGCAGCAGAGATAAGGAACATCCTCAACTTGACCTACGATATCGTTCCGCTCTATATAATGCCCGTAGGTCACCTCCCTGGTTATCAACTGAACCTCCACGTACTAGATTGGGACCTAACCGACAGCATAGAAGGAGCCTATGTCTACAAAGATAACGAGGTGAAAATAACCGATGCTAATGGTTGGGCCAATTGGACCGGTGTAAGCGGAGAAACCCATATCAAAGTCAAATACTTCGGACATTGGGTTAACGGAACATTTACCGTCTATGTGAACGAGAATAAGACCATCGATGTTCGATGCAAAATCTTTGATATAACAATAACGTGCAAAGAGGGTTTACAAGAGGCCATCCTACAGAACGCAAACGTAACTGCCTTTAACTCAACATCCACACCAGACAATAGGATCAGTACAGCATTAACCGATGCTTCTGGAAGGGCCTATCTGGATAACATCCCAAATGGGACCATAACCTTCACGGTCTATGATGGCAACGGAAACATAATCGCCAATGTCACCAAAACCATCACTTCGGAAGGGCAGCTCGAGACAGTCATATGCGACCAAAATTATGTTACTGCACAATTAGAATGGAAAATAGTCCAATTTGTAAAATCCAACTCATTCTCAAGTTCATTCATCTTGATGTTAACTATAGTAGGGCTTGTTGATCTGGTTAAGTGTTTGAAACAACGTAACAGATCGTTACGTTGCAAACACATGAAAAGGAGGAGAAAAAAGGAGTAATATATATGAATCCGTTAGCAAGAAGGGTTAGTATCGCGCGTTACAGCGTTCCGCTGGTGCTGTTTATACTGATGCTCGTGAGCACAGCAGCCGCAGCAGCCTACATAGTCTACCAATTCAACATCAACGCAACAGTCGAAGAGTATCCAAAAGTAACCTTCTGGAAATGGGATACAAGCGAGAAGAAGAATACATTCGAATACTCTGTTAACATCTTCCCGAGCATAAGGACCATCGACGAGAACATTACGTACGGAATCTACTGCGACGACACGTCCGCCCACACATGCAGCCTAAGAATCAGCAGCCTAACAAGTGCATCAAACATTGCTGCAATAAAGATTGTAATCTACAACTCCACAGCCACGATCCTGACAAAGGAATGGACAGACTTTTCATCACTCCCAACAGCATGGGAAGAATTCGTCGTAGCCGCAGGTAAAAAATACTCAATACACATAGAGATAGAAGCATCTTCAGGCGCAACCGTAGGGCAAACGAGTACTTTCACATTTGAAATGAAAATCGAAGAACCTTAAACAAAACAGAGCCCACAAAACCTCAACAATTCACTATACTTAGCGTAA
>QMYO01000327.1 GCA_003662715.1 Candidatus Bathyarchaeota archaeon
AATTTTTAAAAGTTAACCTATCAAAAAACGGAATGGTAGGTAAGGAATTACTCCCATAAATAGAGCCAAAGTTGCCTAAGAAGTTTATTTACTTCAGGAGAAACTAAAGCAACGGCAAGAATAAAAGTTGCCACAAACAAACCTATAAGCATCCCGCTAACAGACCAGAAAGCAAACCCTATTATACCAGCTAAAATCATTGAGTATAATCTTCTATCTGTTATCTCGACAAACAAGGTGATGATAAAAAGCAAAGCAAAGTTAGGATAAATCCCTAAAACTAGCAAGTAGGCTATATAAGTTTCATATCTCTCTTGTGGCGTGATTCCCCATCCCCAAGGATACCATTTACTGTCAGTTTCTATATTTGGTCCACCACTTGCAGTATCGCTAAGCCAGTGAGGATGTTCAGATACGTACTTAAACGTGATATTTGAATTAAGGCTTCCAAAACCCTTTAACCAATAATAGGGGTAAAGAATAGGATTAAACACGGCATTACAGTGAAAAACTACATCTGCAAATCCCAATCTTGTGTGCGGAACGAAAGACACTTCTTCTATAGAGTAAACTTGGTATCCAAAATTACCAATTATCCCAAGAAAAGTAAAAAACAAAGCTGCGCCAAAAGCGAATAACAATTTTTTGAAAACCAATCTCGTTAGACGTTTTTTGAAGAACACAAACATAAAGACGTAAACCTCTTTATTATTATTGCATTGAAAATTTTATTTATGTTTTTCGAAAGTAAAAAATAAGCAAGAGAACTACATATAATTTTTCAATGTTACTCAGGCTAGAATCGATGCGCGCTAGGCCGTTGCCAAATTGAGCAATAATGTTTTTTATTTCACAATATTTTACATTATTTCCCTTGAGGCTTTGATTATTGGACAGATGGTAGGTGTGCATTTTTTCACTTTTTTCTTGCAGAAGCCTCCTTTACACCATTTGCATGCTCTTCGTAACGCGCGTTGAAGCTGATTAAAACCTTGTCCTTCTCCTCTCCTAAGCTTTTGGAAACTGCTCTAGCCAGCTTGTGGGTTTGTAGTGGTGTTTCGGCCTGCCTCTTCTCTCGACGATCCGGCTTCTAACAACCAACCCTGCTTGCTCAAAGTCTTTCAGGTATCTTTGAACCATTTGACGGCTCAACCCACTCGCAGAAACCAACTCATAAATGGTTATGAAGCCAGTCTTACCCCTCTTCAGAACCAGCTTAGCAAACTCTAACTGCCACCCAATTCAAAATTAGTAAGAGTAAACAACCGACAAAATTTGGCTCCAAAAAATGTGGGGTTAGGGCCACTTCTGGTTGAAGTGGCTTGCTAGGATTATTGCGTCGAGGATGTTGACTTTTTTGTCGTTGTTGATGTCGGCGTTGGGGTTCCAAGCAGGATCTCCTGGTTGGGTGTTGAAGGAGTTGGCTAGGAGGATGGCGTCGAGGATGTTGACTTTTCGGTCGCCGTTAATGTCTCCGGGAAGTGTGACTAGGATCCAGCCGTTTGTAAAGGTGTTGTCTGCTGTGTCTGTTTCGTCTGGAACTGGTGTTGCATAAGCCCTTAGCGTGTAGTTGCCATAAGCAAAACCCGTGGTATTCCAAATTATAGTTATGGTTGTGGAGGCGTTAGGTGCTAGGTTGAGTATGGTTTGAGTTCCGATGGCGGTAGTGTTGGCGTAGACTGTTAGTGTAACGTTTTCTGTGAAATCTCCTTCGTTAAAGATTGTAACGTTTACTGTTGCCGTGTAATTCTGGCCAACTGTGGGCATTGGCGAGCATCCAGTTTTTGATGTTGTAACGTTTGTTACGGCTATGTCATGTACTCCTAGTGGTGATACTGTCACAGCCCATTCTATTATGGTCGTATATGGCACGACTGGTAGTTGCGGAGTTACGTAGTTTACGAGTGTCCAGTTTCCTCCGGGGCATGGAGATAATGGTGGCGATATCCACGTGACGTTGTATATATCATGCGAGATGTAAGATGCGTCGTTGTGCACGGTGTCTGGTGGGCTTGGTGGGTGCGGATGGGGTGGTGGCGGATAGACTCTTCCGGGTCCGCCTGCTTCGGCGTTGTCTTGGATGGGGTCGCTTATGGCTATCTGCATGGTGGTGGAGTTCACTCCCGCTGCTGTTACGAAGTGTCCTGACCCGTATGGATATGGATATTCTTATCGTATCCAAGATTCTCCGTCGAAGTACCAGAAGCCAAGCATTAAGATGACGTCTTCTGACCTTTCAATTTCTTTTTCTATGAATTGGAAGTCTGGGGCTTGAACTGTTTGTTCGTAGAAGGTGCCAGTTTTTCCCAGATTTGCTGCTACAAGGCTTAAGTCATTAATGTCAATGATGTTGTCAGCTATTGGTGGATACCCAAGTGTGACTGGATAGATGTCTGCTCTCATGTCCCAGTCTTCCATTCCTGGCGAAGTTCCCATAGCAGCATTCACTATGTCCACGTCTGTCTGGTTGACTATTCCGTCGCCGTTCACGTCTCCAAGCGGGTTAACCCCGCTCCAAGACAAGTACTGGGCAATTCCAGCCTGCACGTCCCAGACATTGGTGCCTATGTGCTGTATTCCTGTTCGCATACCATCTGTATCCATTAAGTAGGCTAAATGCTCGACTAATGGTTGAACATTTTGAGGGTCATGATCGTCCCATACACCCGGATTGTAAGAGGTAACTAAGGGGTAGTTGTCTACAATTACTGGCGGAGGAACATTGTTAGTTTCGAATTTGGAGTCGTACCACCACAACGAGTTTGCTGCTGCAACAGGTGCACAGTGGCTCCATTCAAGGTTTCCGCTCCAAGGTTCTTGCCATGGGTACGTTCCTACTTGTCTCTGGTCGAAGTCCGGCATCCCGCTGGGAGCGTAATCAGGATAAGCCTCCTTCCAATAGAGTTGCGGTGGCAATATAACTTGTTCCTCATTGCCTTCACGTACGTTGTCTGCTGGATCGTCGTCGACGGGAATTGTGGCGTTCGCACTTATGACATACCAGCCGGTAGGCACGCCTTTGGTGAGCCAACTGAACGTTAATGTGACACTTTGTCCCGGGTTCAGAACGACCGTTTGCTTGGGTGCGGCTTGGTTGCTGTCGTAGAAGGCGTAGATGTCAACTGTCTCGGTGTAATCTCCTTCGTTCACGACTGTCACGTCGATGGGGTCAATTAATCCTTGATAAACCCATGGATATCGGGATGCAACATAAGTGACGGCTACGTCGTGGATTGGCT
>QMYO01000328.1 GCA_003662715.1 Candidatus Bathyarchaeota archaeon
TCCTTTCAGTGCTTGCAATTTCCATGGTTTCTGGTGGCCTACTGCTTAACAACATAAATTTGGCAGCAAAAAGTGCTGCAAATATGCCAGCGTTGGAAAAAGTCTCAATGAGTTTGCTTGAAAACATTCGTTTGAAAGGCGAGGAACCAATTGACGTGCTAATCGAGACTTTTGACGCTAATTACGAACCAGTAATTGCGAACATTATTGAACTTGGGGGAAAGCTTAGATATCAGTACAAATACGTCAAAGGGCTAGCTGCAAGTTTACCTGCAAGTGAAATATTAAAGTTAGCAGAAAATACTAATGTAAAGAAAATCTACTTGGATTCTCCTAGATACCCGGCGATTTCGAGTTTCAAATCTAAACCGTTACTGGAGGGTGTCGAGTTTCCGTTCCTAATGGTTGATAGGAACGCTTTTGACAAGCGAAACCACTATAATAGCGAGTCTATTGACCGGGATTTTGTTCCCACGGTGGATTTTGTTCAACCCTTAGAGGACGCTTTGATGATAACTTTGACGCAAGAACAAATTGAGACTTTAGCAGAATACATTGAACCAAACACTTATTGGAACCCTGTGGCCATGGGCGCGCTACCCGTTTGGTCGTTAAACGATTTTGGACAAGGATCTTTGGTTGTTGTAATAGACACGGGAATTTACGAACAACATCCAATGTTAGACGGTTCTGTCATTGATGGTGTTGACATAAGCACTGACGTGGGCACGGATTATGAAGGATGGAATAGAACGGATAACCATTGGCACGGAACGCACGTGGCTGGAATAATCGCTGGACATGCAGGCATCCTAGTTCACTCTAGCGATCCGCTGTATCATGCGATAGCAAGATACGGGGCTCCTCCACCTGAGGCTTCGAGCATTGGTTTTCCGGGCTATCATATTATTCCATTGTTTGGTATGGCACCTGGGGCTCAGCTTTATGCCATAAAAGTATTTCCACACACTGGTGCTGGCGCCTCCGAATCAACAATTATCGCGGCTATCGAATATGCCATTTCAATGAAGTTGGAAGGGGGCTACGATGTCGATGTTATCAGCATGAGCTTGGGTGGTCCAACACTTTTTGATGGTAGAGATTTAGAAGATCAAACGGTTGACTATGCTACTTCCGTTGGAATAACTGTTGTTGCTGCGGCTGGGAATGAAGGTCCAGCTTCGATGACTATCGGCAGTCCAGGAAGTGCAGAATCTGCCATCACTGTAGCAGCGGCCGCCCATCCCATGAACACAAGGGTTTATTGGGACTACTATTATGGAAAGCCGGGAATAGGATGGCAATTGTTTGTTAGCGATGTTCCACAAATCTATGCCTTCAGTAGTCGTGGTCCAACCTCTGATGGACGAGACAAGCCTGATATCAGCGCCACAGGAATTTTCGTGTTTTCGGCCTATATCGAAGAAGGCCTACCTGATGGCCTAGCTTGGGCGTCTGGGACTTCTATGGCTACCCCAGCCGTTTCGGGAGCCGTGGCCTTACTAAACACCTACTCAGAGGCATTTATCCCCGAGGCTAACCCACTTGACTATAAGCAGGCAATCAAGAACGGTGCTATATGGTTGAGCGGTTTTGATAAGTATGATCAAGGAGCAGGCTATTTAAACGCATACAACGCTCTTGTCGAACTAGTACAAGATCCATCAATAGGCGATGAATATCCACCGTTACCCGAAGAGTATGGACTTGCTGACATTACTAACATTCCAATAGTGGAAGCAGGAATATACGAGGGTTCTATAGAGAACTTGATGCCAGGGCTCAGCCAGGAGTTCATCTTTGAAGTTACTGAAGCCACAAGTTCAATTACACTCACAATAACAGATGTGACAAGAAACAAGAGAAACCCATTTGACATGAATAGCTTTGAAATATACATCCAAAGCGCAAAGAGAACAACATATGCATACTGGGTTGAAACAGCCAATGTTTGGGGTGACGCGCAGTTTGTAATAACAGACTATGGCGCAACGTGGTCAGGAATGGTAACGGGAGTATACTCTGACCCTTACACATTGACAACAGCCATCGAGCCAGGCTATGCAAAAATAGTGATTGAAAACGACTGGATAAGTTCTGGAAGGCTTTCATGCAATTTCAAAATAGAGGTAACAGCAGAACCTACATCACCAGATGAAACCTACTCTGGAACCATTGACCTGGGCGAGTGGATAATCTTTGGAACAGCCCCACCAGCAGGGACTCAAAAAGTCACCTTGGAACTTTGGTGGGCCAACGACTGGAGCAAATATCCAACAAGCGATCTAGACATGTACATCCAATGGTTCAACGGAACAGACTGGGTCATGGAACCACTTGCGGAAGGTGCTACCCTAAACTCACCTGAAAGAGTGGTGATTGAAGCACCAACTATAGGCGACATCTACATCTATCTGAACGGTTACGCAATATGGACCGGTATGCCAGAAGACTGGACTCTCAAAATCTACTACGGTTGAAGCTAAAACATCAAAATTAAATTCCCCTCTTTTTTTGGGTTTTCATTAAGATTAATTGTCATGTGTGAAAGGTTCTATTCCCTTGTTTAACCTTAGTTTCCTAAAAGCAGCAAAAAACAAAGTAAACAAAATAACTATGGGAATAATTGACAAATGTGAAAACTCAGGCATAGTTTGTAAACGAACCTCAATTTCTACCTCAGATTGGAGACTACCAGAAATAGCTTTAATTAAGTATGTTCCGGGCTCAAGCACTGACGAGGAATACTTCAGAGGTAAAATTTCTTTGGAAGAGTAAGGTTCAATCTCAATCGACGTTATCACAGGAAGAAAAACATTATCAGCTGAATCATAAATCTTCTCAAAAAACTCGCCATCCACCTCCTGGATCCAAACAGACCCATCAAAAACTTCTGACGTCCTAAAAGTCAAAGTTATGACCCGATCCGTAGGATTAACCAGACTCACATTAATCAAAATGGTCTCTCCTACAACATAACTAGTTTTGTCGGTTGAAACCCGAAGCAACAAGTCTCCACTATTTTGACAAGCTCCCTGACAAACTAAAACAAAATAAATAATCAGCATCCCAGAAGAAAAAACCCAACATGCAAGCCTACTAGCCTTCATTGGATTCTCCCGAAAGAATTAATGAACTTCTGCCATATGAGCTTTTTGGAGAATTTTTCTATTAAGACTTCCAACAGATAAACAAATGAGCAAAAAAACATTAAACTTTAGCCGTAATGCTGAA
>QMYO01000329.1 GCA_003662715.1 Candidatus Bathyarchaeota archaeon
CTCAGCTCGTTATATGGGGCGTGACATCTTTAAATTAAAAGGGAAAGAATTGCAGAAACTACGGTTAGAAATGGCAATGATATTTCAGGATCCTTATCAATCGCTTAATCCCCGAATGACAATCGCAGACATTGTCGGTGAACCACTAGATATCCATCATCTTGCTAAAGGTGCTGAAAAAGAGAAGAGAATTATAGAATCAATGGAGAAGGTTGGATTGGCTCCGTTTCATTTGTATAGGTATCCCCATGAGTTCAGTGGAGGGCAAAAACAGAGAATTGCAATTGCTAGGGCGTTGGCTAGTAATCCTAAGTTTCTTGTGGCTGATGAACCTGTATCTTCGCTGGATGTTTCTGTTCGGGCTCAAATACTCAATTTGCTGAAAGACTTACAGAAAGAGTACGGTTTTACCTATCTCTATATTTCACATGATTTAAGCACGGTTAAGCACATGTGTGATCGGGTTGCAGTAATGTATCTAGGCAAGCTGGTTGAGTTAGGTCCAGTTAAAGAGATTTATGAAAATCCGTTGCATCCATACACGGAAGCTTTGATGTCCGCTATTCCCATTCCTGGTCAAAGACGTAGAAATCGGATAATTCTGAAAGGAAGTGTGCCGACTCCGATTGATCCTCCACCTGGCTGTAGGTTCAATCCTAGATGTCATTATGGCGAACCAGAATGTGCAAAGGAGGACCCTGAACTTATCGAAGTTAAGAAGGGTCATTTTGTTGCTTGTCGTTTAAAAAAGTAGCAGAGTCTAAGCCTAATCATTAATAGGGTATGTGGTTAGGTCTAACTAATTTTTAGGCTCGTTTACGTTTCAATAATAATTAGTGTTCTATATAATCGCACTAGCAATGAGTTTTCGGCATGCGTTATTTTTGTTGCAGAGTTCGGTGAGCCCCTTATCATAATTCAAATTTTTGCGGATTAATCCGCTTTCAACAAGGTTTGCTATTAAATATCTCTCTGCTCCATTTTCTTTATGTTTTAGTGCAATCACCAAGGTTGGGTAATAGAAAACGTTGTGAGCTGAAACTTCAATTGACTTTGCATCGTCATTTATGTTTAAACATATGCCTATGAGGTTTCTTACGGCGTCAAGCTTTGCGACTTTTTCGGAAAGCTTTTTTTCTTTGTCGGTGAGGTCTTTTCCTATTGGCAATATTATAGATTGTCTTCTGATGCGTGTGCGGATTTTGTTTAATTCTGATCTGAACTCGTTGGCTTCATCTTTAGCTTCATTGCGACGTTTCAAGAGGTCTCTGAAGGTTTTGTCAAAGTTTGTGGGGGTGGTTGAGCCTACGATCTCTTCTGGTTGGGGAAGGTAGCTTATTTTTTTGTATTTTAGGTAGTTTGGTTTGAATAGTATGAATAGTTCTTTTTCGTTTTTGACGCAGCCGCAGAACATGGCGTTTAACGCTGTTTCTCCGTGTTTTTGAATTGGGTCTTTTTCTGAGTGGCTGTAGTTAAATTGTATTCTATAGTAGGGCATCCAGAGCATGGTTTTACGTATGATGTCTTCTAAGGGTTTTTTTCTAAAGAAACCTTTCTTTTCTATCATTCTATGTATTAGTTTTTGAGTGTGTTCTTCTTTGAACTTGGAGGGAGGAATAACAGACAGCAAATATTAGTCCTCATTTTTATTCTTTGTTGATACGGGTTTTATGAGTCTTTCTTTCTGGCGTTTAGCTTTTTCATTTTGGAGAGTTGGTTAGGAGGTGAGTGCAAAAACAAAATAGATAAAAACTATTGTGGAAAAGGGTTATGCGATAGGTTTTATTGTTGGCGAAGAAGATGGTGTCTGAGGACGTTGAAAAAATTATTGCATTGATAATTGTAACGTTTGCCTTTCTTTCTATCCCCATTCTGTTGTTCATTTTCATTATCGCAATATATTTTGATATAAATTACGTAATTCAATTCTATCGTACAGGAAACTTTGCGAATGCGTTTATGGCGGTCTTATTAGCAATTGGCAATGCTGTGCTCTTTTTGTTTCTTCGGGCTTTAATAAAATGGATAAGAAAATGAAACCCATCACAACGCGGTACCATTTCAATGTTGCATTCTTTAATGAGCGCTCATAAATATCTATGTTGAAGTCAACGTTGTTATGCAAAGAGTTATGTTGCAGAACTAAAATGGAGACGGTGGAATGTGTGTGCGCAAAATTTAAATTTCATGAGTATGCATGGTTAAATTAAGGATTGTAAGGAGAAGATGGAATTTCCTTGACTTTTAGGAAAGTTTTGAAATACGTGTTGGTGACGCTGGCTTGTTTGATTATAGTTATCTCATTTTTGGAAAACAGGTTAGGATCGGTGGCGGCGTCTACGCCTCCTGAAGGCCAGCCATACTTCACGTTGCATGCAGTGCTAAGTCCGAATCCTTTCTGGGGATACTACGGTGGATATTGGGACATTTGGTATATGTTACAACCTGAGTTAGCAAAGATCGGGATTGATCTTCAATTGCATTTCGAAGAATGTTGGTCGCCATGGTTATGGTGTTATTATTGGGGATGTTACTACCCGCCAGAAGGGGGTTGGCCAGGTGGCAGTCCACCACCAAGATGGGATACCACCATGATGGAGTGGTGGTTGTATCCGCAGGGAATGTTGTGGATGGATAGTATAATACTAAGCAAGAACTTGATAAATGTGCCCGAAGGCGGTCTCAACCCCTTTCCCTACCTAAACAGAGAAAGTGACTATTTCTATTGGATGATGCAGACGAGCTTTGATGCTGAAACGCGTCAAAGATATGCTTGGGCTTGGCAAGAAGAACTGATGCACAATCCTCCCATAATCAACATCTACTATCCACACGTCTACGAGATTCGCGGTTCATACTTCCAGGGTTACGATCCATATGTGCAGGAGTGCCAACCTTCATATATACGCATTAACCGAACTTTAGTGCAACAGTTATACGATGATGGATATTTATCAGACGAAGCTTACGACCGCCTCTACAATCAAAAGACGGTCATAGCCGGAGCAACTGAAGCTTGGTGGAGTTATCTAAATCCCTTCTGTGACAGCTACACTGAAGAATCATTCCAGAATTTAGTGTGGGTGACATTGTATAGACTGGACATTGATCCATGGCCAACTGAAGGCACGCCTGCAGATCCAGCAGACTATATCGTTTCACCTTGGCTGGCAAGCTCCATGCCAATAGACATTGGCTGGGAAACCGACTGGGACGGCGAACAAGTCTTTC
>QMYO01000330.1 GCA_003662715.1 Candidatus Bathyarchaeota archaeon
ATGTTAAAAGATAGAGAGACTATCTGTCAGAAAGATGCTTTTGTTTCCTTTCCTCAATCAAGCATCAAATAAACTTTTTTATAGGAGAACTAATTGTTGAGTGAACGAACAACCTTGGGGCTAAAATCATTTCTCAAATCTTCCGCAAGACTATTAAAGCTTGCAAAAAAACCAGGAAGAACCGAGCTCTGGCTCTCTGTAAAAATCTGTTTTCTAGGAATCCTTGCAATTGGGGCAATAGCGTTTTTGATAAAATTCATATCAACATCGTTGACGCTGTAAGGGAGAATAATTAAATGAACGAAAAAAAGGAAAAGATATCCTCAGCAATCTTTGCCGTGCGAACCACGGCTGGGCAGGAAAGAAACGTGGCAGACTTCATAGCGACTAAGGTGGAAACTAATAAACTGCCCATAAAAGCCATTTTTGTGCCAGAGATGATGAAAGGCTACGTGTTTATCGAAGCAGATGGACCACATTTCGTCGATGAAGCTATAGCTGGAATCAAACATGTGAGATCAAGAGTCCCGGGAATCGTAAGCTTCTCAGAAATTGAGCGATACATAATTGTGAAGCCTGTGATTGAAGAGCTGGATGTTGATGACACCGTTGAGATCGTGGGTGGTCCATTTAAGGGAATGAAAGCCAAAATTACGAGAATAGACAAAACCAAAGAGGAAGTGACCCTTGAACTGCTGGAGGCAACATTCACCCTACCCATCACAGTCCACGCCGACTATGTGAGGCTAACAGAGAAAGCGAAAAAGGAGGAAACAACATGAGCGAAAAGAAAGTGATTAAGGCATTAGTAAGCGGTGGACAAACAACAGCGGGACCACCATTGGGACCAGCTCTAGGACCCCTCGGCGTCAACGTTCTCGCCATCGTGAATAAGATCAATGAACTTACGAAAAGCTACGCTGGCATGAAAGTTCCAGTTGAAATCACCGTTGACGTGGAGACGAAGGAGTTTGAAGTGAGCGTTGGCACTCCAACAACTTCAGCGCTGATTGTAAGCGAATTGGGAGTTGAAAAAGGATCTAAGGCGCCTAGCACCGAAAAAATTGGAAACTTATCCCTGTCGCAGATTGTGAAGATAGCTAAGCTTAAGCGTTCTGAACTTTTAGCGCGGAATTTGAAGTATGCAGTGAAGGAGGTTCTGGGGAGCTGTGTCAGCATGGGCGTAACAGTGGAGGAGAAGGACCCGAGAGAGGTTCAGAAAGAAATCGACGAAGGAAAATATGACGATTTGTTAACAAAAGAGAAGTAACCCTATTTAAATAGCCGATTTATATATTCGCTGGCTAAAACTGGGTATTTGTTTTTCATTTTTTCTCAAAACTGCACAGAAAAATTGGCGTTAATGTTTCATGCACTATTTTCGGCTGGCAACAAGATTTTTATAACAGACGCCAATACGTCTTTGAGTCGAGGCTTACAGATGCCCTTAGACACGAAGAACATCATTGAAGCAATCAAAGAAGCAAAAGATAAGTCTGAAAAGAGAAAATTTGTGCAGTCCATAGAACTAATTCTGAACCTACGGGACATAGACCCAAAAAAACCAGAAGGCAGAATTCAGGAACGCATCGAATTGCCACATCCCGCAGGAAAAGAAAGCAAAATATGCGTAATAGCTTCAGGTGAAATGGCTCTAAAAGCAAAGAGAGCGAAAGCAGACCTTGTCATAGAAAGAAGGGAGCTTGAAGCCCTAGCTGGTGACAAGAAAAAACAAAGGGAATTATCAAATTCCTATGATTATTTTATCGCAGAAGCTCCGTTAATGCCTCTAGTTGGAAAGGTTTTAGGCGCAACCTTAGGACCAAAGGGAAAGATGCCCACTCCTGTTCCTCCCGCAGCGAACATTGCGGAGCAAATTAAAAAGCATCGAAGAATGGTTTCACTTAGAATGCGGGGTCAACCAGTTCTTCAGTGCCGCGTCGGCGCTGAAAACATGGCGGATGAGGAAATTGCGGAAAACATTCAAGCGGTCATCAGAAGAATAGAGGGGAAACTCAAAAAGGGAATCAAGAACATAAGGTCAGTTAACATTAAAACAACCATGGGACCATCTATCAAGATAAGGATGTAAGGGAAAGGTCATGCTACGCCAAGCATTGTTGGAAAAAGCTGAGAAAGTTGAAGAGATAAAGAAATTAATACAGCAATACAAGGTTCTCGGAGTTGCAAGCTTACAAAAAATCAGGGCAGCTCAGCTTCAAGGATTAAGGAGAAAATTAGAGGGCATCGCAAGTTTTCTCGTGATTAAAAACACAATTGTAAGAAGAGCTATTGCAGAATGCAAAGACAAGCCTGGTCTGGAAGGTTTGGAGAAGCACCTAACTGGCTCAAACATTTATCTCTTCACTAACCTTAACCCCTTTAAGCTTGTGTTAATTCTTCAGAAGAGCAGAGTGAAAGCAGCCGCGAAGGCTGGAGATATAGCTTCAGAAGACGTAATCGTGCCCGCTGGAAACACGGGATTGCCTCCCGGTCCAGTAATCAGTCAATTCGGCTCTGTGGGTATACCTACAAGAATAGAGTCTGGAAGCGTTTGGATAAATCGTGACACCTTGGTGGCGAAGAAGGGAGAAGTCATAACGGCTAGGCTTGCAAGTGTTTTGTCTAAGCTTGGTATTAAGCCTGTGGAGGTTGGGCTCACTTTAAAAGTGGCATATGATGATGGACTGATCATAACTGAGGACCAGTTGCAACTGGACCTTGAAGAAACTCAGCGAGACATTAGAGAAGCTCAAGCTTTTGCGCTGAATTTATCCTTAAACTCTGCTTATCCAACACCAGAAAACATAAGGTTGCTTCTTCAGATGGTTAGCCAAGAGTCGTTTGCGCTTGCCATGAACGCTGGTGTTCCCACAAAAGACACTGTAGGAGAGCTTCTGAGGAAAGCTAATGCAGAAATGTTGAGTCTACGCAGCAAACTGAAAGATTTCAAGTAATGGTCGTGCTTAATCTTGTTTTGCACAACCTTAAAAAGTGTTAAGTTTAAGTATCTATCTAACACTTCTGTTAGGTTTAGCAGGAGATTTCAGTGCGAACACATCATAGATAGAGGTATCTTAGCTTAAGATTCTTATTTTCACGACATTGAATGTTTAGACATGCCATGTTTCCTTTTCGTCTTCACCTTTATCTGAATGAAACTCTAAATCCACAAGTTTTATTGGATTACTTTCAAGCCGCCTAACTAGTGAATTGAGGATATTGAATGC
>QMYO01000331.1 GCA_003662715.1 Candidatus Bathyarchaeota archaeon
ACTATATCTGCGGCTGATGTCTATTTCGTGGCTGGCGGTGACTCAACTGCTGCTGGAGCTACCGGGTATGGAACTAATGGAACGTGGGTTAGGCTAGCAAGTTTGAAGGCGTATCCAAACGCTACTTTGACTTATGATGAGGCGATCAACATAACTAATGGTGGATCAGGTTGGCATGAGATTCGATTAAGGCATAGTTCAATATCGCCTAATGGAACTGCGGATGTTGCCAACTTTACTAGCATAACCTTCAAGCTGATAGCGCCTAATGGTACTCAGTGTGGCGGCGATTTCTCGTATACGGTCACTGGTAACAATTGGAATGCTCCGTCAGACATGGCATATCAGGGAATACCTGCGGGTGAAGAGTGGGCTGTTAAGGTTGAGACTTTGGCGGTGTCAGGTGCACTTGCGGACATCAGTGTTGAGATCGACATAATCCTTGATGTGCGATAATCTCCCCCTCCTCCTTTTTTTAATATTCTCTAAAGAGGAAAAGGAGCGTATGTTAAAGTATCGTAGAGAATTTAGAAGGTTTCATAAGTCGATTTGGGGAGCTTTGGCTCTCTTAGTTTTATTAGGTTTCTTGCTGCAGAACGTAGCGGGAAGCACTTACTATTCCTTGTTTATGGAATCTAACACTACGGTTTCGTCGCCTCCAGTGGAGCTTCAGGCGGGCACGGCTGGAAACAGCACCATTTATAAAAATGGTACCAGCGCCAAAGTCAGCGTTTCTTCCGTCCCCGTCTCCGTAGGCCCCCTCTATGCTCATAGCGAAAACTGGACGATAGGAGGGAGCAACTACTACAAGTTGTTGACGGATCCTGCTGATGGGTCAGGTAATACCATATCTTTTTTATGTGATGTGGAGTCTCGCAAGCTGGTTGGCAAGTTTGCCTATCCCCTCACTGGCATAAGTTCGCTTCCCCAGAGAATTTGGACGTTTCATTACAGAGCAAAGAGAGATTCAGGGACTCTTGGTGTTCACATAGACGTGGACATACTCATCCGAATGGCCAACGGCACTGTTAGAGAGACAATTGCGGTGGGCGTCGCCAACAGCTCAAACGTAGGCGAGACATGGAGTACAGTTTCTGGTGCCTATGACTGGGAAGCCTACAACGTTGTGAACCAGACAGATTACTTGGAAATCGACATCTACGCGACCATTACGGATGCGGGAGCTGGCAACAAGTACTTTTATTTCCGTATCGACGACAGCAGCCTCGCAACTGTTGATCAGACTCAGGTGATCACGTCTTTTCTGCGTCCAACAGTAGGTCAGGTAGCTACGGGTGCTGGAAGCGAGGCCACCGTTTACAGTCCTCAAAGAAAGATGTTGCGTACAACAGATGCCAATAATACAATTCACGTTTTCTTTGTTGACAGTTCAGGTTACCTTCAATGGTATAGGAGCAGCGACAACGGTCAAACCTTTAACCAAGCCTTCTCATCAACTAGGCCTGCGCAAACCTTTAGTGTAGTCAAGGATGACAGCAACAACATTCATTTGGTTTATTCTCCTCCTGCAGGTGATGTTTATTATAGCAAGCAAGCTTACAATGCAACAAGTTGGGGAACCCCCACCAGCGGTTGGGGAAGCACGCACTATCACCAGCCGAGCATAGCTGTGGCTCCTTATAATAACAGCTGGATCTACGTCGTCTACGACTACCACACTACTAGTGGACAGAAGAACAACAGGGTTTATTTCGCTAGGTCTGCGGATGGTGGCTCTACATGGACTGAAACCACGACAGACTTGACCTATGATCATCTTACCACCGCCTTTACAGCAGGAACGTTTCCCAGCATAGTTATTGACAACACGTTGGGCACGTATGGACATGTCTACGTCACGTGGTTTAAAGGCGAGTATAATCTGTACGTGAAGAAAGGAAACATAACCAGCACTGGATCGGTCATTTGGGACGACACTCCTGAGACAATTACAACCGCAATGTCGGTGGCCAGCACAACTCCTAATACAAACATGATGCACTCAGCCATATACGCCAACGGAAAATACAGGGTTGCCTACTGCCGTGGTGGAAGGACTAGGTATAAAGACTGGGACGAATCCACATGGAGCTCCGAAAAAAAACTTGTAAGCCCCTCCTACTATCCCACCCTCACCTACGATGATAACAATTACCTCTACATATTCTACGAAAGCAACAAATACAACACAAACTGGGACATCATGTATGAAAGATCGGTGGATACAACTCCAACGAGATTCGGCCCCCCCATAAATATCACCACCGACAACACCGGCAACCACTACGTGATCGCAAAGATCGGCGAAGATCAGAATCGAATCGAGTTCATATGGACCCAAGGCACAAGTTCATATACCATAAAATACGGTTATGTCACTCCGCCCACCGATTCTTCAGGACAAGGCGACTTCAACTACGTCCTAAAATTTGTTGAAAAAGACAACTCCGCTTGGAAGGTCAGGCTCACAGCCTATGACCAATCCAACATAGCTCGACTAGACAACCTCACCATCTACATTTACGACGGCTCCAACTCCACCCAAATCACCATCCTAAACGGAGCCTACAACCAGCAAACCGGCCCATGGATTGATCTTAACGCCTCAGACACCGAATACATCTGGATGCACGTAGAAACATCCAGCGCCGGAACCTCCTACATCTACACCTATCTAGAAATCCGTGTTCCAAACAAAACAGTCTACGCTCAATACATTATAACCTTCAAAATCATTTAACATCCCCCTATAAAGAGAGTCTAGAAATAAATGAACCCAAATCTCCATACACACAATCCTTATCCCAAATTCATCAAATCTATATTCCAGAAACTCCAACTTTTCAACAAGCAGTGAAAAACAATGGTTTCCTTCGAAATCTCCTTCATCGACATCATCCTAATGATAGCCATAACCCTTATGATAACCCTCTACGTAACACTCCTCCTCAGGCTAAAGCCATCACCCGAAACCACCATAGACGAATACATCAAAAAACAACGAAAAATACAAGAAACCTCTACACCCAAAAACTATCCACAAAGAACATTCCAAAAACATCAAACCCCCAACAACACCTCAAAACCCATAACAATCGCTGAAGCCATACAGATGCACCATGCATCCACAGCGACCATTGAAAACGCAAAAGAACCCGAAGCGCCCAAAATCACAGAAACACCAAAAGCACCTATGGTATACATAGAAAACCATAGAAACAGAG
>QMYO01000332.1 GCA_003662715.1 Candidatus Bathyarchaeota archaeon
AACGCTTTAAACAATCTAACAAATGCTGGTAATGAATCTTTGACGTTCCAAATGTCATACGAAAGATTCTTCTCGTAAAACTTAAGAAATTCTGGCAAAAGTTTGAGTTTTTCTTGGCTCGCCATGAAATGAAAGACGTCACCCCATAGCAAGAATCTAGACTTTACGCCGATCTTATAGCGGTATATTGGACGCACGTCTCCTTCAACCGCCATTTTGTATAGTAGATATGGAAAATCTACACCAGCTTTTATAGCCAAACTCAAAGATCCACAAAACCTTGGATTCACTTCCATCAGTTTTGGCTTATTATCCCTAAGGTCGATTTTAAACTCAACCATAGCCACCCCGTACCAGCCAATTTCCTTTAGCAATTTTGTGCCCAGTTCCACCAGCAATTTATTGGAGACACTCACTCTATATGTACTTGGACCACCCATTAGTGGAAATTGCCTTATTCGTTTATGCACAAAAAAGGCTCTAACTTTCGCATCTTTATTGAGCAACGTATATACACCGTATATTTCATTTCCGGGTATGTACTCCTGAACTAGTGGAAATCCATACCTTTCAGCAACAGCCCGGAAATAATATACCAGTTCCGCCGCGTTATTGGCATATTTAATTCCTCTTGAACCAGAAGATAGCCTAGGTTTTATAACCACTGGGTATGTAGCTTTCTTTGCAATTTTGAAGATGTCTGAATATTTTTTTGGCAAAAAAGTTACAGGATGCGGTATCAATTTAGCAATACTAAAAGTTAAGGCTTTATCCAAAGCCTTCCTTACTGTTGCAAAAGGTGGAATAGGAACACGTGTGTATCTGGCAAAATCAGCAAGTGAACGAGAAACAGAAAGCAGAACAGGATTTGATATAGGCATCAAAACGTCAAACTTGTTTTGGGCGATATATTTTAACAACCAACGTTTGAACCAATACGGTTCTTTAACTGGTGAAGGATATACCACTTTTTTAGTACAGTATTTAGAGAAAAAACCGATAGCAAATCTTTTATAGTCTCCTGCCGAGATCGTTATTCCTTTCTCACCTAGCGATCTAATTATAGCCAAAACCTGTCTGCCGTCAGAGTCTGTCACAAAAACATTCATTAAAATGCCTCGCGTAGATGCACGGAAGAGGAACAATTATGAAGCTCATCAGCCAACCTAACAAATCTAAAGCCTTTATTTTGTAGGTATGTTAAAAAATCTAAAAAGGCTTTTTTGGAATTTTTTCGCCCTAAAGATCGGAATGGGTATGGAATCCCAAACCTTTGGGGTTTGGGCAATAGGTCGTATGGATGCAGGTAGAAGATTAGTATCTCGTTCGTGTAGGCCTCAGTTAAAGACTTGTATATTGTCGGTCCTAAAAATAATAGCCAACTTAAGGAATACGGAAGCCTAAAAAACGGTGTTGTGGAAAGAGGGAACTCCACGAGGAGTGTAGGTTTTTTAGATGGTTGATTGTAAAGATGAGGGAAAAATAAGTGTAAAGGTTTAAAGATTGGATTTTCAAAAAGTGACGAATCGTAAGCGAAGCCGAGGCTTTTAAGAAGTATAAATAATTGATTGTTAATAGACAAATAAGGCGCTCTGAACCCGAAAGGATGTATATGAAGTGAAGATATTAGCTCGCTAAGTTTCTTAAGATCTTCAATTTTGGCTTTTATACCACCTTTCCATGAATCATGGGCATACCCGTGAAGGGCAATTTCGTGTCCGGCTCTAGCCACTTGATTAACAACCTTGGGCATCGTTTCAATGGAACGCCCTGTAAAGAAAAATGTACAGAAAATGTTTAATTCATTAAAGATATCCAAAAGAGAGTATATCTCATCTACATCAGAAAAATTTATTTCACGTAAATCTGACTCCACATCTACTGTTAAGGCACAACGCTTATGTGCATGTATGTAAGCAAGATTTGATTTCAAGGAATTGATTTTATTCTCTCTATAATCTTCAATTTCACTAATCTTCATTCTAAACTTCCACTGGTTTTTTCAGCGCCTTTTTGACTTCTGCTGGCACTCCTACTGCAACTACACTGTCTGGAACATCCCTTATTACCACCGCACCTGCTCCTACAATAGACCATTTTCCAATAGAGATATCTTGTATGGTCACTGCTCCACTTCCAATGTATGTTCCTTCTCCGATTTTATTGTTGCCGTTTATGTGCACTCCGGGATTAAGATTAACGAAATCTTCAATTACGGTGTCGTGTCCTATTGTAACATCTAGGTTAATTATAACGTGATTGCCTATTTTTATCCTGTTAGTAAGTATGACTCCTGCCGTGATGATCACTCCTTCTCCCATAGACACAAAGGGCGTCATAATCACAGATGGATGCACAATATTACAAAACGCCAAGCCTTGATCTTTCGCTTTCTCCACCACTTTCTTTCTTACTTTGTTATCACCTATTGCTACGACGACTTTGACTTCTTTTGAATTGATCGTTTTGAACCAATCAAATGAACCCAAGACCGGATACCCGTTTAGTATTTGTCCATGTAGTTTCGGGTTTTCATCCACAAAACCCAGGACCTTCCACTTTTGGGACACCTTGTTTTCCGCAATGAAAATATCGAGGATCTCTCTGCCAAATCCCCCAGCACCTATGATCACAACTTTCTCCATGGCATAACCTTCCAGACTTTTCTATATTCGATTAAAGTTTCCAATGCCGCAAGCGTATCTCTCACGCGCGTGCTCATCAATCAATATTTTTCATGAATCTCTTGACATGGTCTACTATAAAGTTCATTTCATCTGTTGTCAGTGAGGCATACATGGGTAAGGTGAGCACTTTTTTAGATAGCTCTTCAGTCGTTGGTAATTCTCCTCCTTGAAAGCCACATCTATTTCTGTAGAACTCTTTTAAATGAACAGGGGAAAAATACACTTTAGTCATAACTCCTTTTTCTGCTAAATAGTTTTTTAAATTGTCTCTAGCATCTTTTCCATCTTTGACCTTTATGGTGTACATCTGGTAAACGTGGAAATATCCATTTGGTGGATCAGGTGGTTCTATCCCGCTTACATTAGAGAGGTATTTGGACAGGTATGCTGCTTTTTCTCTTCTCATTGTAATAAATTTGTCCAGCTTTTTAAGTTGCGAAATTCCGAGTGCAGCGGTTATGTTGGACATGCGCCAGTTGTATCCCAGAGTGATGTATTCCATCGTTTTAATCGAAGTGAAATATTCTCCCTTATC
>QMYO01000333.1 GCA_003662715.1 Candidatus Bathyarchaeota archaeon
CAAGAAGAAGCTTGTATCCTTAGAGTTCCATGTGTAACGTTAAGGTATAACACTGAAAGACCTGAAACCTTAGAGGTCGGCGCAAATGTTCTCGCTGGTACCGATCCAAATGAAATAGTCGAAAAAGTTAAATTTATGTTGAATAAAAAACGTGACTGGAATAATCCTTTTGGGGATGGAAAGGCAGGAAGAAGAATAGTTAAGATTTTATTGGGGTGAAAAAATGGCTAAAATACTGGTGACGGGTGGATTAGGGTTTATAGGCTCTAATTTGGTTAAGGAGTTAAGGAAAAGAGGGCATGATGTATGGTTATGTGACCTAAGACACTCAGAGGATCCCAAGTCGATAAGATGTGATGTCAGCGTTTTCAGACAGGTTGAACGGCTTTTTGAGGAGCATGATTTTGAATATGTTTATCATGCCGCTGCTGAATATGGAAGGTGGAATGGCGAAGCTTACTATGAGAATCTTTGGATGACAAATGTTGTGGGAACTAAGAATATTATTAGGATGCAGGAGAAAAAGAGGTTTAGAATGATTTTCTTTAGTAGCGCCGAAGTTTATGGGGATTACGATGGAGTTATGACTGAAGACGTGATGGATAAGGTTCCAATTAAGCAAATGAATGATTATGCTATGACAAAGTGGGTTAATGAGATGCAAATATTAAATTCGGCTGCAATGTATGGTACTGAAACGGTGAGGGTTAGACTTTTCAATGTTTATGGTCCAGGAGAGCATTATAATCCCTATAGAGGAGTGATACCTATATTTATCTATAAGGCTCTGCATGATGAGCCATACACAGTTTATTTAGGACATAAGAGGACCTTTGAATATGTTGAAGATATTTGTAGAGCTCTCGGAAATATAATTGATAATTTCAAGCCGGGTGAGGTATATAATCTGGGGGGAGATAAACAATATGAGATAAAATACGTGTCAGACCTAATTTTAAAATACTTGGGTAAGGATGATTCGAAAGTGACCTACAAGGAGGCAGAACCTTTCACTACAAGGATAAAGACCCCAGATTCTAGCAAAGCTAAGCGGGATCTAGGTTTTAAACTAACAGTTCCACTAGAAGAAGGTATACCCAAGACTATTGAGTGGTTTAAGAAAGTTTATGGCTTTAAGGAGTGATTATTATGAAATTTGAGGAAGTATTAAGCCATTATACGGGTAAAAGGATTTTGATAACTGGTGGGGCAGGTTGTATTGGTAGTAATCTTGTTAGGACGCTTCTAAAAGCAGAACCTGAGAAAATTATTGTTATAGATGATTTATCAGCATCGTATGAATGGAATTTACCTAAAGATCCTAGAGTGTTCTTTATACATGGAAGTGTACTTGATGACGAGAAAATGAAAAGGGCATTTAGTTTTAAGCCTCACTATGTTTTTCATTTAGCAGCTCACTTTGCAAATCAGAATAGTGTGGATCATCCGGAAACAGATTTGCTTGTAAATGGTCTTGGAACTTTGAAAACATTACAGTATTCGCAGTTGGTTGGTTGCGTAGAAAGGTTTGTCTTTGCATCTTCTGGTTGTTCGGTCTATGGAAGTCAAGCCCCCCTACCACTCAGAGAAGATTTTGTATCATTGCATTTGGATACTCCATATCAGATACACAAATTACTTGGAGAACTCTACTGCAACTATTTCCACGATTATTATGGACTTCCTGTAGCTATAGCTAGGTATTTTAACGTTTACGGTCCAGGAGAGGTACCTGGTAAGTATAGGAATGTTATACCTAATTTTATTTGGTGGGCTATACACGGGCAACCGTTACCCATTACTGGAACTGGGGAAGAAACAAGAGACTTTACTTTTGTTGAGGATATAGTGGAAGGAACTCTTAGAATGGGGGTTATCCCAGAGGCTGTAGGTGAAGCTATAAATCTGGCATCGGAAAGAGAAACGAAGATCATAGATCTAGCTAATATGATAAATGAAATTACTGGAAACAAGGCCGGAGTTGTTTTTAAGCCAAGAAGAGATTGGGATAGAGCAGTAAGAAGAAGGGCATCCATAGAGAAGGCAAGGAGATTGCTTGGATATAATCCTAAGACGGATATAAAAACAGGGTTGAAGAGAACATATCAGTGGATAGCGGAGAACAAGAATCGGATAGAACCTATAGTAAATTTCTAGACGTGTGTAAAATGCGAGTCCTTGTTATAGCTCAATATTTTCCACCGGACATGGGAGGAGGAGCAACTAGGGCTTTTAATGTAGTTAAGGGTCTTTCTCTTGCAGGCTGCCATGTTACCGTCGTAACAGCTTTTCCCCACTATCCGACCGGAAACATTCCTAAAAAGTACAGAAGAAAAATTTTACATGTAGAATATGATAAAAAAATAAAGATCATTAGAACCTTTGTCCCTCCACTTGCATCCAAGGGTATTATGAACCGTTTTCTGTTATTTGTTTCCTTCATGATTTCATCTCTATTTGCTTTACCCTTGGTTGGAAGGGTGGACGTAGTTTGGGCGGCTAATCCAAATGTAATATCTGTATTTCCATCCATGTTATATGGAAAAATAAAGCGGTGTCCGGTTGTTCAGAATGTAGATGATCTTTGGCCCGAATCTCTGTATGATTTGGGAATGGCCAAAAGCCCAGTTCTGTCAAGATTGGCAGAATTTATAGCAAGAATTGCCTATAAGGTTGTTACAGCCATAACACCCATAAGTCCTGGTTATGTGGGAGTTATTGTTCATAAGTATGGAATAGATCCCAGAAAAATTTGTGTGATTCCCGCTGGGGTCGATTTAAAGAGATTTTCCTTCTTAAAGAGAAATGAAACAGTAAAAAAACAACGAGAACAGTTCATAGTTTTGTACATTGGAGCTTTTTCACCAGCGTATGATTTTGACCAAGTATTTAAGGCTGCAAAACTACTCGAGCCATATTCAGATATTCATATCGTTATTCAGGGCGGAGGTGAACTTGCTCCAACTCTGAAGTCGAAGGCAAGAGAAATGAAACTCAAAAATATTTCAATCATAGATAAAATAGTGAGCCGTGAAGAAGTAGCAAAAATATTAAACAGTGTAGACGCGCTACTATTACCGCTAAGCGGATTAGGATCCATCGAAATGGGAATTTCCTCCAAACTCTACGAGTACCAAGCGGCTGGGAAACCCATAATATGTTGTTCAAGTGGGCAACCAGGACGATATGTTGCAGAGACGGGGTCTGGAATCG
>QMYO01000334.1 GCA_003662715.1 Candidatus Bathyarchaeota archaeon
CAGTTGGCTCCATTTTGTTTTTCTTCATAGAGGATTTTTCCGAATTTTATAGCGTCTATGTTTCCTCGTTCTCTGTTTTTCCGCACATTAAACGCCCGAGCCTCATCCACATCCAAATCAACAATGAAAGCCCTAAGCCGCTTCCAACCCACCTCCCTCGCAGCCCGCCAACGATGCTCACCATCAACAATGGGTTTCTAAACACGAAAATCCAACATTGACACAGCGTGTCAATGTTGATTGGAAGGAGAAATTTTATGGTTACAACGTTTGGCAAATCATAGACTTGTATCTGCAATGTTTAACGCAACAAGAAATAGCGGATAAAATTGGTTATTCACAACGTGGAGTAAGCGAAACTATCCAAAAATTCAAAAATAAACTTTCGGATAATCCTATTATTCCTGAGAGTTTGCAGCTTTACAATGTATGGAACTTCCCAAACCGAGATACACGATACGGTTTTGTTTTTGTCGGACACTAAAGCGTAAAGTTTGAGAGAAATAGTAGAGGTAACAATGCAAAAAACAGTGACTTAACGTGACACACTTTTCAATTCAGCTATCGCCTTGAAAACTCTATCCTTCAAATCCTCAATCAAAGCCGGGTTAAAGTAATTCCGCATAAACACATTTGCGCTTACTCTTCCTTGCAGAAAGTCTATTTCCGGTTGCGTAAGCCATTTGTCATGAAAGTAGCAAAATACTCTCTGATATCTCCAAACCGGCTTTTAAGTTTGTTATCCCTTCTAACCCAATTGCTGATTTGGTAAACCGTAAGCTTCTCTCTTTGGCTTATGGCTTCTATCATGGCTTTAGGAATGAAGCTTACAAACACCTTTTTGCTTCTACGAATAAACACTTCCTTAAACTTGTAATGCTTCAGAACTTCTTTTTCGCTATCGTAGTATTCGCTTAGCCTTTCTTCTCTGCTAAGCTGGATTATCAGGTTATAACTGTTCACAGCTTCCTTAAGCCTCAAACCGCTTAAAACCATGAAATCCATGAAAACCCTTAACTGTAGAATCTTAGCTTTAACAAGCTTAACCCATTCCAGGATAGCGTCATTATTTTCCGTGTTAGCCATTCTCTTAATAATGTAATCCTCGCTTTTTCCACAGCTCCACTTTAAACCGTAAGCCTCAACAAGCCTTTTCCATTCCTTATAGATTCCTAAATATTTGCTTAAGTTAGAAAGGGAAGCCATAGCCATTCTCCTAACACTTGTTGAAAGCTTAAGCAGTTCTGAAGCCTCTCCACTAAACAAAACATGACAAAACCGCTTAGAATAATTCAGCAAATCCTTAGAATAGTTGTAAGAAAAGCTTTGTTTAAGCCATTTTTCAAAATCTCTCCAATTTATGTTTCTTTCGTTAAAAGAAGCTTTTTTACGAGTGCAAGTCAGGCGTTCATACCAAACTGAACTACCGGCCCGCACAAACCATAAGCACAATTATAGAACTAAACCTTTTCGATAATTTATAAAACTACCAACTAAAAGAAAGACTTGATAAGAGCTTCTGGCGAAGTTGGCATGATGCATTTGAATTTGAAGTTTCTAGTTGTGGATTTATTAAACTACGTAATAATCGATGACTTTCTGTAATCGTTTCGGCGGAGAAGGCAGCTGCAACGCAGAGAGTTTCTTTAGTATACTCACCATTTGAGGCTGGAAACGCACAAGGTCTGTTAATGTTATGAGACCAAGAAGCTTTCCTCTTTTTACTATGGGCAATTTTTTGATTTTCATCTTAAGCATGAATTTTATGGTGTCTTCAACATCCATGTTAACGTCTCCAAAAATGAGAGGCGCTGACATAATTTGCCAAACCTTGAGTTTTTCTGGTTTCCTTGACCTAGCCAAAACCCTCTTCAACAAATCTCTTTCCGTTACAATTCCAATAGGTTTCCTATGTTTCGTCACAATTAAACATCCTATCTCATGCTTGTTCATAAGCTCCACAGCTTTCGTCACAGCCTCATCTGCATCCACAGTCACTACATTTTCAACCATGATGTCCTCAACCTTCAGCATAATAACACACCTAACAAAACCTTACCCCAATGACATTTTAATCAGTTATGAATTCGCAGTGCAGAGTACAATTAAATATAGATAAGCTATTTGCCAAAGACTCCTCGCTAAATAGGATACTGTCCATACTTCTTGACAGCTGAAACCATAGCCTTAATATTCTCAAAAGGAGCATTCAAAGGAACTTCACAACCCGAGCTAAGTATGAAACCCCCACCCTTAGCAGCCTTTTTAATACACTCCTTAACCTCTCTTTTCACATCATCCGGCTTTCCGTTTAAAAGGACACCAACCGGATCAACATTTCCCTCTATACAAACCTTTTTCCCAACCTCATCCTTAGCGAATGCAAGGTCCACCAGATAGTCCAGTTCAATTATACGGGCACCCGCATCCACCATCCGCCCAAGAATTGGGCTAGTCTTACCGCAAATATGCAATGATGGAATTCCACCAACATCACTAATGGCTTTTAAAACCTCCTTTATAGGTGATAAGGCAAATTGATCAAACGTCTTCGGAGAAATAACCGTAGAAGAAGCTATAGGGTCTGCCACAACAACTATGTCTGCTCCCTGTTCTACCGTAGCTACCGCAAACCTTTTTGAGGATTCAGTTGCCGGTTTCAAGATGTCGTAGATAAACTCAGGTTTTCTAGCGAGGTCCATCAGAAATTGGCTTTGACCGCGCAAAATGCTTGTAAGGGTGAGTGGTCCAGGCACGTATTTGAAGATTGGTACGTCTTCTCCAATTTTTTCTTTAACCAAACTAATAGCTTTAAGGTGTAAAGGTAATCGCCCATCTTTTTCGGGGTCTGCAACTTTAATTTTATCCAGATCGCCTTGTTCTTTTATCAGTTGATCCTTAACAAAAGCAATATGGTTTGGCTGAATTTCAAGTTTGCAACCCATCGCTTCAGCCATTAAATTAAAGGACGACTCCCAACCAACATAAATTCCATCATAACCCGCAGCCTTATAACCAGCTACAAGAGCCCTCGCCATCTTTTCAGCACTATATAATGCTTCAGAAAACTGGATGCCGATAAGCTGAGCTGTAGTGTAAGTTATCATGGGCACCACTGGAACGCGATCAGGCTCCTTCAGCTCGATGGCGGTCATAACCCGCTGGAAAGATGTTAGTGTGGACATGGCATCTTCTTGTAAGTATTCTGTAAC
>QMYO01000335.1 GCA_003662715.1 Candidatus Bathyarchaeota archaeon
ACCAATAACAGACGGCCTAATCGCAATGCAAATAATAAACCCAAGAGGAGACGACTTCGCCTACAGAACAATAACAGTCGGCAACCCAAACGAAACATGGCCAATAGAAATAACACAAATTACAATAGAAGACATGGACGGCAACCCAATAACCGCAGCAACAGTAGACACTGTAGTAAGACTAAAAATAAGAATAGAAAACAATCTAACCAATCAGCTTGACGGAATACTCGCCTACACAATCTACGACAACACCCTAATACCAATATTAACGATAGCAGTACAAACATCAATCCCGCCAGCCAACTACATAACCGAAACAAGATGGCTATACATACCAGAATGGGCAACCCCAGGAAAAGCCATGATAAGCTGCAACTTCTACAACAAACCACCAAAAAACGGAGGAATCCCCTACATACCAGAAAAACTAGAATACTTCTACATAGTAAGAAACAAAGAAACCAAACCAATATATTCTACAATGCCAGAATCCTACAAAATAACCCCGGCAGGACAATACGAAATATATGTAAGATTGCCACCAGACAAATACACAGTTTTCGGCCAATACCAAGTCTTCACAGTCGGAAGAGTATCCCCCATATTAATCTCAAGCGCCTCAACAACCTTCACCCTACAATCAGAACCATGCCCACCACAAGCAGCATTCACCTACTACCCACTAAAACCCTACGCCAACATGACAGTAACCCTCGACGCATCCTCATCATCAGCCGAAGGCTACAACGACACAATAATACGCTACGAATGGACAATAAACGACCCATACAACCCAGAAACAATAATAAATGAAGGAACCTACACAAATCCACCATCCCCACTAGCCTATCACACATTTGAATACGGAGGAACATACACCATAGCCCTAAACGTAACCGACAACGAAGGACTCTGGTCCTACACAATAAAACCAATAACAATATATCCAGAATTCGGACCAACAGCAAACTTCACATGGACACCCGACCCACAAATAGTAAACCGAACAGTAACATTCAACGCATCAAGCACCCAACTAGGATGGAGCGCAAAACTCAAAGACTTCGCCCAAATACAAATCTACTCATGGAACTTCTCAGACGGCACAGGAATAATAAACACAACCCAACCAATAATCTGCCATAACTTCACCCAGCCAGGCAACTATTCAGTAACCCTAACAGTAGTAGATGAAGTAAACAGAATAAGCACAATAACAAAAATAGTCCAAATACTCAACGCATCAGAAGTACCATGGGACGTCAACGGCGACAGAAAAGTTGACATGATAGACCTCTGGCTCGTAGCATTAGCTTACGGAAGCTATCCAGGAAGCCCCACATGGGATCCAAGAGCAGACGTCAACGGAGACGAAAAAGTTGACATGATAGACATCTGGCTGGTAGCATTACACTTCGGAGAACAATACTAACAACCCCACTCTTATTTTATCTAAGCAGTTACCCGCATTTTCATAGAAAACTTCTACATAATAACATTTAAGAGAGCATATGCAAAAATAACTAATGCTGGAGAAGGGAGAAACCAAAATGAGAAAAACGACAAAAATATTAGTTTTGTTACTGACAGTAACTTTAATCCCTATAATACCTCAAGTTCCCACAGCCTCACCATCACCAGGAGCGACAATATACGTCCACCCATCGAAAGTATACTTTGACATAAACAACGCCACAATAGGTACAACCTTCAACGTAAGCGTATGGGTAACAGGCGACTTCCCACTAAACATTATGATGTGGCAAGTCTACATAACATTTGATGCAAACCTAATAAACGTAACACAAGTCTGGGGATCAGTAACTGGCACATGGACATACAGAGCATGGCCAAACGATAATTTCAAAGGAAGAAATTGGGACCCCGACTACATCTTCTATGGCAAAACAGGGGGAATGATAGGTAATCCATACTTCTACGATCTAGGACCAGAAGGAGCAGCCATAAAGATAGGGGACACCCTATTCGGTGAAGAAACAATAGAAGAACCCAAAAAACTTTGCACTATAGAATTCGTAATCCAAAAACTCCCACAAGAAGGTGAAACTCTATCCTGCGTCTTAGGCATAAACAATGAAGACACATTCATATATGACATGACTGGCCCAATACCGGACGTAACCAAAATAGATGGCCAATATCAAATAAGCTATCCTGGAGCCCCGCCACCTCCACCGCCCCCACCGCCAGGAATAACACGTCTATTCGTTCATCCAGAAGAAATAATAGACCCAACAATGCTACCCTCTTCAACCTTTAATGTCAACATAACAATAGAAAACGTTACAGAAATGATTTTCTGCAGCTTCAACTTATCATACAACTCTGACGTTCTACAATGGATAGGAATAAAAACATTCAAAATCCAAGACCAACTCCCAACAACCACCATGCAAATTGATGATCCGGCAGGCTTCATAAAAGTAGAACTTACCTACACCAACCCAATAACACTGTCAGATCCAACAGCACTAGTCGAAATAACCTTCCATGTAGAAGCACTCGGATCAAGCCCACTAGACCTACACGACACCCAAATCTTAGACTCAGAAGACTCCCCAATAGAACATGAGGTAGGCGACGGTTTCTTCATGAGCCTAATTCGTGACGTAACAATAGCCAATGTAACAATCTCAAGAGACTGGGCATATGAAACATGGCCCGTAAACATAACATTAACCGCTAAGAATCTAGGAATGATCAATGAAACATTCAATGTTAAACTTTATTACGACGGCAACATGATAACTGAACTAACAATAACCGACCTTCCGCCAGATCAAGAAGTAACAATAGTCTTCACATGGGATACAAGTGGCGTAGCTGGAGGAAACTACACGATAACAGTCGAAGCAGAAATACTCGAATATGAGCTCAATGTTACTAACAATGTATTCACCGATGGAACTATACAAATAAGACTGTTAGGAGACATCGATGGAAACTGCTCCGTCGACATGCATGACCTATACTTAGCAGCACTAGCCTTCGGAAGCTACGAAGGACATCCAGACTGGAACCCCTACGCAGACCTAGACCAAAACGGAATAATCGATATGAGAGACCTGTTCTACGTAGCCTCAAACTTCGGCAAAGTCTGCCCCTAAACTCCTTCCCTATTTTTATCATTAAAGCTTACTTATCTTACAAAAAATTTAAAAATCATTAAAAACGTATAAG
>QMYO01000336.1 GCA_003662715.1 Candidatus Bathyarchaeota archaeon
CCATAACAAAAAAACCTTCAGGAACATTTTTTTGAGCCTTAATTAAGTAATTTTTAGCTATGTCAAGCCCCATTCGCGTCTGTTTGCCAGAAGCATGGTTGCGAGATAAAAGCTTTAAGTACAATCCCTCTGCGCATCCCACTTCTAAAACATCAGTGTATGAGATACCATTCAATATTTCTAAGATTAACCTAAGCCTTGTGCCATGCCAGTAAGCGCTCCACGAATTTCCAAAATACATTTTTTTCTGGTGATCACTTAACACTGCTGCTTCTTTTTCGTAATAGTCCTTAATTTTCCTGCTCGTCAACATTTTTAAACACTCTAAAATCCTCAATTAACAAGGCAGACTTGCCTACAAAATTTTTAATAATTCTTCTATTGTAGAATCTTCGTAGAACGCGTTTATAAAGCAGATATAGACCTGTTGAAAAAATGATCACTGCGAAACTAGCTATGGAGATTGTCAAACCAGCATCTGCATAGTTTTGACCCGTGAAGTAGAGAGTCAAGGTAAGCTGACCCGTCTTGTTTATGTAGAAGCTATTGACAGTTGCATAGGTAAGCACTGGAGCAATTTCTTCGCCGTCAACCAAAATTTTCCAGAGGGGACTGTAAGTTTCTGAGAAAACCAATGTAAATGGCTCGTTGGCGTTGACGTTTACTTGATACAAACAAGGGTTTACTCTGCTGTAATCTATGGATACATCAGGGGCATGGGAGCTAAACATTTCATGTAAAGACAAATTGTTTTCTCCTTCTCTAAGTGTGCATATGAGAACCGTGTCCAATTCAACATGCCCCACTCCACTAATGCCAATTAAGTGCTCGCCAACATCAAAACTGATTGGTCCTATCTCACGCCATTCAAACTGACTTACTGAACTGTTACATCGAATGGATTGCAAATTGCCATCTAAGTCGATGTAAATCGTCCCATAGTTGGGGCCCATAGCGATTCTTGCAGCAATAATATAGTTTCCTTTTCGCGGGATTGTAAATTTTAAAGGCGTAGAGCTTGGGTTTACTTCTGGATTTTCGGAGCTGATTACGCATCCCTCGTATGGAACTACGTTCAAAAGCCAGTTGCTACTAGAATCGAAGAAAAATTTTTCAGCTTCTAAAAAGTAGATGATTCTTCCAGGAAAATCTTGGAGCATTTTAAGTGTTTCATCTAATTTTTTTTCTAGATCTTCTGGTTTAATAATTGCAATGGCGTCAATATCATTGTAGCCTTTTCCATCGTTTTCCAACGAGATTAAATGTTTGCCCTTTGCAAGTTCTAAATCCGCTACTTTCACCCACTTAAGTGTACACCAGTAGGGGGATTCTGGCACAACTGATTGAACAAGTTCTCCGTCGATTGAAACGGTAAGTTTTCCGCGCCAAGGTGCGAAGCCCACCCTCAACCATACACTATAAAACCCATCTGAATCAACCTCAAAAGGAATACTAATTCTGTTTTTTCCCAATGTTGTTAATGTGTCACCACTCAAAGTCAAAGCACCAATGATTCTCCAAGAGGACCTTTTAACCCAATACTTCGTTATGTTAAGGCTGGACACTCCAAAATTTCCTGCAAGAATAAAAGTTGACTTATCGAGAGAGAGCATTACAAGATCAAGAATGTCCGAGTTGACAAAACAGAATGCTTCTGTCCTGTTGAGAGTCGCTTGCATCAAAGTTGAACTTTCAGGAGTTGTTGGCGCAAAATAAAGTGTGTACTTGCTTAAATCAAATCCTTCAATTACGCTCAATGTTTGAAAAGAGTCTAAACCGCCTAAAACAAACAAGCTATTGTTTGTTGCAAAAACTCTAGGAGCCGAATAATTATTTTCCAAGATGAGCGAAGACTCATTATAAAGCATTGTATACCCATTTTGATTGAGGAAAAACTCGCGAGTTTCATCGGAAATATACAGCGGAACTACAATGTATTTGTAGGAGAAAACACCCAAAATCTTTAGCAGGTTTTTGGTTAACTTATTTCTTACAAGGTGAAAACGCAGGTAATCTACGAACTCTCGAGGTCTAAAGTCCCACCCTCCATTTTGGAGAACAGGCTTATCGTGGATAAATGAGCTCTCAAAGCCTATATCATGCCCCCAACCTATTGTTGTACGCATGGCACTGTGAGCAAAGTCTGACTCAATAACAGGTAACTTCTCCCATTCGGAGGGACTGCAACCCACAGAAACCACCTTGTAATCATCTGGTAAATTTGCAATCCATTCATATGGTTCTCTATAGATGTTGGGTGGTGTGTAAACTTGCAAACCACAACAGAAAAAAAAGAAACACGCTAAAAACCCGTTTAGGAATATTAGTATCAGTAAAGCTATGGCTATGATATGTAAAACCTTGCAGGTTTTTTTCAAAAACTTATTTATAAATTCCATGGATAACTCTAGTGTTCTAGGTTCTTTAGAACTTGAAATTTTAAGCGACACCTTAAGGGGTTTGCATTCCAAACGTGAATAACTTTTCGACCTGACATAACTTAGCAGATAGCGCACAAGAAGCGCTACAAAAAGGGCATGTGAGAAAGCAGCCATCATTATCCACCTATTTGCTGCTCTAAAAACGGCGAAGTGTGGCAAATTGAACCACGCCCATATGAATGCTTGACCTAATGGTGGATGCGGACCTTTTGCAATAAAAATTGATATGAGCGTTGATAATGCGAAAAAAGTTGTGTAGCGGTCTCTCTTTTTCAAAAGGGTGCAGTAAGCTGAGAGGAAAATTATGAAGAGTAAACTGTAAACTGGAAAGTCAGGTAAACCCAAGCCAGTATACACATCTACTAAATCGACATATCCCCACCTTTCCACAGCTCGTAACGTGAAAGCATCGTATAGGTTCTCATAACTGCAAAGCATGGAATCTTCAAGTGGATACTCGTAAGAAGGATGAAAATATGGTGACCTAATATTCATAAAGAAAGGAATTAAAAAGAACGCAGAAAACAAGAAAACAAGCAATGCAGAAAGTAAAGACACTTTAAGAAAACGCAGAAAACGAATTTTCACAGTCTCCGTCTTTGTCGGGTATAATATAAAAAAAACTACAAAAAGTACTAAGAAAACTCCATAAATTACTATACACTCAGGATGAAAACTCGTTGCAAAAAGACTAATAGTTAAAGATAGCAAAAGAATATCTCTAAGTTTACCTGTTTGCAACGCCTTATTTAACACTA
>QMYO01000337.1 GCA_003662715.1 Candidatus Bathyarchaeota archaeon
AATGCTTAACGTTAACGTGTTGATTCGAGGACATGAGCCAAGCGTTGAAGGATTTAAAATAAACCATGATGGAAAGGTTTTAACGTTATTCTCAAGAAAGGGCTCCCCCTACCATAACGAGTATGGAGCTTATCTTCAACTAAACCTTTCAGAGATTTTGGAAAACGCAAAGCAACTTCAACGGTATGTTCATAAGTTTTAGATTATTGTTTCTGCAAGGCTATACCTTTATGTCTAAAACAAATAGAGTACTTGAGGAATGCCGCTTGAAGATGGGAATCATAACTAGGGACGAGAACGGATGGTGCTCCACTCAGTTACGGAATGCGATGGAAAAACGAAACATCACGCCTGTGTGTTTCAATTTTCCTCAGCTAATTGCTAGAGTCAAATATAATCCTGCAGCGTCAGTAAATGAAACTAACATTCCTAAGGAGTTAAGCGCCCTAATTACTCGTCCAATTGGACGAGGCTCTCTTGAAGAAATCATTTTCAGAATGGACCTCCTCCACAGGCTTGAACGCTTAGGAATACTCATCATAAACTCGCCTTTGTCCATTGAACGTTCAGTAGATAAATATTATGCTCTCGCTCTTCTAGAGGAAAACGGCTTGCCAGTTCCACGCACAGCAGTGACAGAAAATCATAGGGAAGCCTTGAAGTGCTTCTACGAATTGGGGGGAGACGTTGTTGTTAAGCCTTTATTTGGCTCCAGAGGAATCGGCTCCACAAGGATTTCAGACCCAGAAGTTGCCACAAGAGTGTTCAGAACCATCTCCTTCTATCATGGTGTTCTTTACCTCCAAGAGTTTGTTCCCCACGGAATTTCTGATATACGTGCATTCGTTGTGGGCGACCGGGTCATTGCTTCTATGCGCAGGGTTGCTGGAAGCTGGAAGACAAATGTAAGTTTAGGTGCAAAGCCCGTGGCATTTCAGCTTAGTAATGAACTTGAAGAGTTGGCGGTGAAGACAGCGAAGGTAATTGGTTGTAAGGTGGCGGGTGTGGACATTTTGGAAGGACCCAGTGGACCGTTGATTATTGAGCTTAACAGTCAGCCTGGATTGAGAGGATTGCAGTCTGTTGCTAAAGGGAACATTGCAGATGAAATTGTTCAATTAGTTCTTTCTGAAATAAAAAAGTAATAGTCCCTCCAAAAGGAAGAATAGGAAATTACTTAAGGTATGAAAAGAGAGTCATGGCGGGTGAGAATATGCCTGTTGTTGAAGTGAAAATTTGGGAAGGAATGCCTAAGGAGGATAAAGCAAAAATAATAAAGGGAATAACAGAAGTGCTCACGGATTTGGGAATACCCGCAGAAGCCGTGACTATCATTATTCATGACATTCCAAAGCATAATTGGGGCTCAAAAGGAAAACCGCATTCAGAACTGTTTGCATAAGATGCTAGCAATTATATCTCTTGACGCAGAGATGAAAAACTAGATTAGATAAAAAAGCATTTAGGAATTGCGAAGTTGCTAATGAACTGGTAATGATTGAGGTGCATTATAATTGGTTAAATGGGAGTACAAAGTGATGCCTCTAAAGACAAAGGTTCACATAGACCATTTCGCAGCAGAAAAGAAACCCGTAATAGAAAGCGTCCAAGACGAATTAAACGTTTTAGGGGAAGATGGATGGGAATTAGTAAGCGTTCAAAATATTCGCCTAGAAGATGGGAAACTATTTACAGTTGCCTATCTTAAACGGCAGAAACTATAACTAAGAAGCATAACGAACACGCTTATCTATACACATCTGGTGAACTTTGAAAATGACGAGTACACGGTTAGAGTGGCAAAAACATTAAAGGAAGATAAGGAGTTATTGAAGGCGGGATTCGAGTATGTCACGAAGCGAGAAGGTCTCAAAATCTACCGCAAGCGTAAGTGCGCTTGAGCTAGTCGGAAAGGATAAAGAAACGGGTGACTTCTTGGTGAGACATCGCCAAACCAGAAACATTTCGCGTGTAGTAGACACTTTCGCCGAGATGTTTCCGATGTGGGCTAGTAGGACCTTGATAACCGCTGACAACGAAAAATGGGCGTTAACCGCCGCTAGAACAGCAACAGGCTTCGCCGCCTCCATAATTATGTCCCCTGCAGAAGCGGGAATAGAAGGCATGGTGTCGCCTAATAAAACTCCAGACGAACGAGTTGGAACGCTGATTCAAATCTACCACACCACTCGTAGAGAATTGAAAAACCAAATGGCTCTGAGACTAGGGCAATGTGTCATGACCTGTCCCACCACAGCAGCCTTTGACGCTTTGCCCAAAGCCAAGAGAAGGTTAAAGGTTGGTCGAAGCCTTCGTTTGTTTGGCGATGGCTTTCAGAAAAAGGATGTGATTGCGGGAAGAAAAGTTTGGCGCATCCCAGTCATGGGAGGAGAATTCATAGTGGAGGACAACTTCGGTGTTATGAAGGCAGTTGCTGGCGGGAACTTTCTGATTTTAGCAGAGAGTCGCAAAGCTGGTCTTCAAGCTGCAGAAGAAGCGGTGAACGCTATATCCAAGAGCTCTAAGGGCGTTATTTTGCCGTTTCCTGGAGGCATATGTAGGTCTGGCTCAAAAGCTGGTTCTGTGAAATACAAGCTTAAGGCATCTACGAATCATCCATTCTGTCCAACTCTGAAAAAACTCATTCCAGATTCGCAGGTTCCAGACAACGTCAACAGCGTATATGAGATTGTTATAAATGGTTTAAACACTAAGGTGGTAGAAAAAGCGATGGCTGAGGGAATAAAGGCGGCGGTGAAGATTCCAGGGGTTGTTGAAATCTCAGCTGGAAACTATGGTGGTAAGATTGGTCCATTCAGAGCCTATCTAAAGGAAGTGTTACAGCTACAATAGCTTATTTTTTCTTTATTTGAATTAATAAAAATATAAATTCAGTGATATCCTAAATCTGATTAAGCCGAAATAAATTTGGAGGCGAAAAGTTGGAAGAAAAAGAACAAATAGTGCTTGAAGCTATGGAAAAGGCGGGAAAACCCGTTAGACCCGGAGATGTTGCGAAAGCCACTGGTCTAGCTAAGGATGAGGTCTCTAAGGCTATAAAAAGTCTGAAAAAGAAGGGGAAGATAATCTCTCCTAAAAGATGCTTTTATGCACCAGCTAAATAACAAATCTGACTCCTAGGAAAAAAGAAAGAGTCTTCCAGCTTTCGTTATTTCCATTACTTTTATCTTCCTTTAC
>QMYO01000338.1 GCA_003662715.1 Candidatus Bathyarchaeota archaeon
AATCTTACGCTCACCCCTCGCTGATGGAGGCAGAATGGATTGGAAGACCCAAGAAATCCTTATGGGCCACAAATTACCCGGAGCGATGCACGCTTACTATCGAGCGAGCGTCGAGGATCTAAGGAAAGAATGTGCAAAGCTGATATTCACACCCAGAAGTGAAGGAGAAACAGAAGATGTATTGAGGGCCTTCGCCGAAGTTTTGGGTATCGATTTCCTAAAACTGATGGAATCTAAGAAAAACATGCTGGGAAGAGACTTGAGTATCGAGGAGAAAATGCAGTTTCTGAAACAACCCGTAAAAGATATAATCTCCCAAATTAAGAATATCGAAAGAATTGAGAGAAAAACAACGTCGCCGGAAAGGTCAACTGAACAGCCACAGCTCGCAAATCTTACCCCACCGACCGGATTATCAATTAATCAGACTTCGGCTGGACAAACGTTACTACTTGTAGAGAAGTCAATAAGAAACAATTTTACACAGGAAAAATCGAAAGCCAAAAATCTTCGATGCAAAAAGCCAGAAAGGAAACAAGTTTATGCTAGAAAAACAAGAGCAATCCAAACCAACAGAGCTGACATTTTATATGTCACCAAAAAACCAATGGCACACAATCAAAAACAAGTCAGACAAACAGTCCTTACCAACTGGAAATAAGAAATCCAAGAGTTAAAGTAAATTCGATTTACTCTGTATACTCAATCTCGATTTGATCAGCACACTCATAACCTGTGAAAAATTCTTCTTTTCCTGCTCTCTGGTTTTCGAAGGCTTTTCTGGAAAGCCTTAATTTCCGCTCCTTCTACGTTTTTAACCAGCCTTCAACCAGCGCGCGCTCTACTAAGGTTAACGAGAAGCGAAAACCTTAGTAAACACGTGCAAAAACATAAAAATATTTAAGGGCATACGTAATCTACGGAGAGTTGCCAGTCATGGCTAAAGACTGCGGCACTTTAATGCCGAAGATAATTGAACTTTTAAAGGAAAACCTTGGTCAGACAATTAAAGAACTTGCTAAGCAGTTAAAGGTGAACAGAAGCTTCCTTGCAGGCTACTTGAAGGCTTTGGAAGAACAGGGATATGTCAAGTCAAAGAGAATTGGGCCTGCTAAGGTATACTTTAATAAAAAAGTAGAAGGGAGATAGACATGCTGAATGAAGCTGATACTAGAGTAAAACTGATTGACCCGAAGCTTCATGAAAGCGGCTGGACAGAAAGGATGATAGAGAGGGAAAAAGTAATTGCAAAGGGTATGATCATAAATGAAAGTGGTGATAGGCTTCCAGTCAGGAAGCCGGATTACATATTATATTATCCAGATAAGGATGGTATACTGTTAGCTGTCATAGAAGCGGAGGCTGAAGATAAATCTCATCTGGCTGGCATGCAACAAGCCAAAGAGTATATGGAAAGATTAAATGTGCCGTTTGCTTACTCCACAAACGGTCATAAGATTGAGGAATATGATGATTTTCATCAAACACAGAGAACATTAGAGAAATTCCCTTCGCCTGAGGATTTATGGAAGAGGTATGTTGAAGGTAAGGAACTTAAAGAAGTTTTTAAGGAAGAGGGTGAAAAGAACCCATTACTTTATCCTTATTATCCATTCCCAGATAAACCCATAAGATATTATCAGGAAGTTGCGGTTAGAAATGCTATTGAAGCCATCCTGAGGGGTCAGAAAAAGGTTTTACTTACAATGGCTACAGGTAGTGGCAAGACATATGTTGCTTTTCAAATAGTTTGGAAACTTTACAAATCAAGAAAGAACAGAAGAGTTCTTTATCTAGTTGACAGAATTTTTCTCAGAAGACAAGCTCATGATGCATTCTATCCTTTTGGAAATGCTAGAGAAGAATTAGTAGGTTCAGAAAGAATTCCTAAGCATAGGGACATTTACTTCGCTACTTATCAAACTCTTTATAGTGAGAAAGATGGTAAAAGGGTCTACGAACTTTTCAAACCAAACTTCTTCGATATGATAATAATAGATGAATGCCATAGATCCGGATGGAAGAGATGGCATGATATTTTGAGACATTTCTCAGGCGCCATACATCTAGGTTTGACTGCGACGCCTAAAAGGGATGACAATATTGATACTTATGCGTACTTCGGAGAGCCTGTATATGATTATCCAATGCGTGTAGGAATCGAAGATGGATATCTAGCGCCTTGTGAAATATTTAGAATCTTCACTAACATCGACAAAGCTGGTGTTCTGAACATAACTGAAGTAAAAAGTCAGGGTGCCAAGATAGAGGTTCCAGAAGGAGTAGAACTGAAAGAGTATTACACCTTAGAAGAATTTGAGAGAGAAATAACGCTTCCGGACAGAACTAAAAGAATATGTGAACATTTGGCGAGGATTTTGGAGAGTACTGGGCCCAAAGGGAAAACTGCGATCTTCTGCGTTTCTCAATCTCATGCGGCGGAAATAGCGAAAGAATTGAACAACCATTTTGGTCCTCTATTCAAAGTTAGAAATTATGCTGTTAGAGTAGTCACAGATGAACCATATGCTCATGACATATTAAAAGAGTTCAGGGATTCTGAGAAAGACTTTCCAGTCGTGACCACAACGGTCGATTTACTAAGCACAGGAGTTGACATTCCGCCTGTTAGAAACATAGTCTTTCTTAAGCCTGTGGACTCCAAGGTAGTATTTCATCAGATAATAGGACGCGGGGCAAGAATAGACGAGAATTCAGGAAAGTTCACTTTTAGAATAATTGATTACACCAATGCTACAAGGCTGTTTGATGAATGGGATCTACCTAAAGATGGTAAACAGTACGAAGGACCCTCAGATTGGTACTTATCCTGTAAAGTTATTGATGCTGAAACTGGTATGGGGATTCCTAAAGCTTCTGTAGTCGCTATTCCTGCTCCAAGCAAGCCGATTACCGTAAGAACAGATGATAATGGCTCCCTCTTACTCAAGGACATGCCGAGGGGAAGTATTAAGATCGACGTAACTGCAAGGGGGTACAAGAGAAAAGAGACTTCAGTACCTACTTTTCCTGCACCAGATAAATCAGTCGCCATCAGTTTGGAAAGAGAGATTAGAGAGAAGAGAAGATTAATCAAAGCTGAAAACATCGAAGTATATATAGCAGAAGAGGGAATCGTCAAAGCTAATGTTCTAGGAAATGAGTTGCTCGAAGCAGAGTACATAGAATATTGTAAG
>QMYO01000339.1 GCA_003662715.1 Candidatus Bathyarchaeota archaeon
TACGCCAACAATTCATAAGCGAAAACGTAATACTAAAATGTTTCACGAAAATATTTAAGAATGCCTTTACTTAGCATAAAGGTAGCGGGGTGGGGTAGCCAGGATTAACGCGCTGGGCTCATAACCCAGAGATCGGTCGTTCAAATCGACCCCCCGCTACCAAAACCACACAGTTATTTCACATAGAAGAAAATTCCACAAGATTTTAAAATACTAAAAGACAAAAAAGTTTGGGGAGATATCATATGGAAAAGAAAATATGTATAATAGTGCTAGTGTTTGCATTTGCCATACTGATTTCAATGTTTCCAACGCCTATAACTCGTGCTGGAGAATATAGTATAAGCGAAAGAATAAGTCTGCCTTTCGATATTAATCCTGTGCAATATCAACCTTTAGATCAGGCTGCTTTAGAAAGTGTTGCTGCAGAAAGCGGAGAATTTTCTTACAATTTGGACATGGTTGACGTTGAGAAGACATGTGCGACTGGTGAAGATATATATATTGCTGTGCTGGACACAGGTTTGCTCTATAACTGGATGGAGTATTTACCAGCTGAAAACATTGTAACGGAATGGGGCAAAGGCTTCAGCTATGAATACGCAGAGTGGAGTGAAGAATATCAAACTTTCCTCCTATATAATCCAACTGAAGATAGAGGCTTTATTACAATGGAACCTTATGGGTCTGGTCACGGCACTCATGTCACAAGCACCATAATTGGCTACACGATCCCGGGCGTGTTCTCAGTAGAAGGTGTTGCTCCGAATGTCAAAATAATTCCAGTTCTTGTCCTTGATGCTTGGGTTGCCTACTATCCTCCAGGAGGCTATTATGTGCTTCTTAGCGGTGGCACCGAATGGATGGTGAGTTCAGGTATACGTTACGTTGCTGACTTAGCTGAACAAGAAGGCATCAAGATAATCATAAGCATGAGCTTGGGTGGTGCATCTCCACTTCCAGCAGTGGAAGAAGCAATAGATTATGCCATAAGTAAAGGGTGCATTGTTGTTGCAGCAGCTGGTAATGGTGGCGAAGAGGGAATGGACTATCCAGGAGCCTATCCGCAAGTAATATCTGTTGCCGCAGCCGGTTGGACCATGCAATGGATTGGAGACGGCGTAACAAGCCCATGGTGGCTAAGCGATGTTCCTGAAAACTTCTGGACTGAAGATGATCTCGGAAACAAACTACAACTGTATTTGACAGATTTTAGTGGTAGACCCAACGCGTCCTTAGGACAATCAATTTGTGATTTGGACGTCACGGCGCCTGGAGCATGGATTGTAGGACCTTACCGACCATATGCTGGAGAATTCGGCTTCTACTATGTTTCAGGAACAAGCATGGCTACTCCACATGTTTCAGGAATAGCGGCTCTAGTACTCGAGAAATATCCGAACCTTAATCAGTTTGATATGCAGACAATCCTAAAACTCGCTGGCTTAACAAATAGATTGAGTAGATTCTTAGAGGAGCGTTCAGCAACAGTCTACGAACCTTGGGGTGAGCTTGTGGAATATACGTGGGGGCCATTCGACTACGGTACTGGTTTCCTGCAAGCTGATTCAGCAATTTTCATCGCATTCATCTATACACGTTTACACAGGTGTAAACCATTTTTAACGCGTTAAAAACAAAAGGTAGTTCTTAATCTTCCCCCTTTTTTAGGATATCTAGAAGAGTGTTGTCTAAAACTGAGCGAAAATCATGTAGATAATGCTTATTCATATACTCTTACGAACTTTGAAAATTTCAGTGCAACAAGCGCTACAGAAAGAAAAATTATTAAAAGCATGTAAGCGGTTCCCGAAAATTCGGGAAGCACATAATCTACAATCTTTCCATCTTCAATCACATGAAAGACAAAATCCAAATCTGTTGTTTCCATTGACACGATAACGTAAGGGCATGTTATTACTTCTGCCAGAGCAAAATCTTCTGGCGGACTACACTTAATTACTTCTACATGCACTCTTTCCCCATCAGTCCAAATCTTCTCAATAGATATAGAATAGCCTAACGTAGGGCGTTTACCCATAAAAGCACAAACAACCACATTATTTAAAAAGTCCACCTCTGGAATCTTTGGCGGGTGCAGTTGAGGTGCAGTGTGGATTTCCCAGAGACTTTCCCATTCATCTTCTGTTCTCACCACAAAATATGCTTCTCCTAAATATCCGCTAATATCTCCGCTATCTATTATATTAAACTCCACTTCTCTGTTTTCTGAAGCACAACTTCCTTTAAGGAACATTGAAGTACTTAGTATCAAAATTTGAACTAGAAAAAGAAAAACAGTAAAGCAAACTCTCCTGTTTAGTGTCATACGATATAACTAAACAAATCCCAGAAATTTAGCTTTTACTGACAAGAACATAAAAGTAGTTAATCAAACAAGCAACTACTATCTAGAAGTTAATACCTATCCAAATAAGGTTATACTAAACTATCAGCATTTTATTAGTAATTGTTAGAAGGAAGAAGATAAATATTATTAGGAAATCTAAATAAACGTTAGGGTTGCCATGCAAAAAGACTCTCTTGAGAACCTACTGCTTTCAGCATCAGCAAATCCAATCCTAAAATCGGTAATTAAGCGTCTAGATAAAGAGTGCCCAACCGATGGCAGTCTTCTCTTGAATTCATTGAAAGATTTCTTAGGAGAACCTATTTCTCTTTGTCCTACATGCCGCCACATAAGCCGAAAAATAGCCAAGCCTTTCTATGAGGTTGGAAGCCGTCTCTTACGTGCAGACAGGAATTTCATGCGCAACCAATTTTTAAACAACGAATACGGTGAGGCTTGGCTTCGAGGCTTCGGCTTAATGATGAAAGGTATAGAAAAATATGGTGTGCGGATACCATTCACTCCAGCTGGCCCTTTCGAAATCGTCTGGAACTTTACCTATCAATGTAACCTTAGATGTAAACACTGCTATGAAAATGCGGGAAACATTAAACGAAAAGAACTTTCAACAGAGGAAGCCAAAGAAGTTCTAGACATTCTTTCACACATTTCTGGTATAGGATTGCCTGCCCTTTCTTTCAGCGGAGGCGAACCCCTCGCCCGAAAAGATTTCTTTGAACTGGCTGCTTACGCGAGAAAACGTATAGGATACGTTAGCATAGCCTCTAACGGAACTTTAATCACAAAGGACAATGCCAAGAAAATAAAAGATGTAGGAATAGA
>QMYO01000340.1 GCA_003662715.1 Candidatus Bathyarchaeota archaeon
CAATAAAACAATAAAAAATCTAAAAGAAGAGAATGAAAAGGAAACCGAAGCCCCAACTTACAGAATCTTACTCGATTCCCAAATACCCAAAGCACGGCCGAGTTCCTTGTGATCCTCAACGTACTTCTCCAGGGGAATCCCCTGCATCACAGCGTCAATAGCCTGGCGGAAAGCAGCCGCACCGGCACGCGGATCATCAGAATGAGCATGCGTAGCACTACCAATACCCACAAAAGTCAAAACCAATATCCGCCTCAATCTGAGGAACAGTCTGAACGATGATTCCGCCAGCAGGCATCTCAAAGGCTTTATTGTAACTTCTCGGAATAAGAACTATGACAAAATAATCATATTTATAATGTCATCAAATTTCTTATTAATCTCTGTACTAGGTTACAACTTCATAGGATTACCAATCCCAGTTCTCGGAAATAAGCGCAGTACTTCATTTAATGTTAGAGTTGGTAGCCAGATCTTAGAACCGTGAATTAAAGAAGTTGCGATAATAACAGTATTTGAAAATTAATTTTCTTTCTTTTTCTGGTTTCTGCCGGCGGTGCGAGCGTGTTCGCGGAGCAGAATCATGAGGAGCAGAAAGATTATTAAGCTCAGAAACAGGGTGTCTATTGACATCTTTATCGCCGAGAGGGTAGGTGTGCCCTTAATCCCACTTAAGGGTATCGCCTACCCAAACACTAATTTTCAAATGCTGGCCCCTACACAACCTTTTTAAACATGCTTAATTACATCTAACGGTGAGAGTGATGCAATGTCCGGCGCGGAGGAACTGGTTAAGACCGCTGAAAGACTCTCGAAACTGATAAAAACCGTTAGCTTCATCACATGGTTCGTAGCCCTAGGAGCGGTCGCCGTGAACATGATCTACCTGAACAACTGGTGGAACAGAATCGTAATCATTTCTGTTCCCGTTCCGAACAGACTGATTTTCGTGGTTGGAGTCAGCCTTGTTCTTACCATCATCGGAATCCAGAGCGTGTTCATCTACACTCTCTACAGGATTAAGTCACGAAAGGCAGCCGTCAACAGGAAGAAGAAATACCTTGAATCCAATCACGAAGGCTAAAGTTAAGCATCGCCTTCCCAAGCCTCACTTTTCAGGCGTATTCACAATCCTCTAAGGGATTTCCGGATCGACGGACATTGTAGCGGTCACTCGGCAGTAAGAAATATTGTTACTCAGGGTGATGTAGAATTGTTTGGTCTCGCCTGGAAAAGGGGAGTTTATATGGCTTCTTTCGCAATTTGGAGCCTTACGCTGGAAGCGAGACCCGAGCATTCTCCATCACCTTCCAATAGTACCGATAAGTATTTAAATTATTACCGTTATGGTAATATTTGATTTGAAATGGCGTACTACGACTTGTGGGTTGTGTTGTGGAGCTGGAAGAGGGAGTTCAGGGTAGCCGAGTTCAGGTCCACCTTCCCGAGTCCCAGCCCGAATAAGGTCTTGCACGACATGGCTAGGAAGGGCTTGTTGGAGAAGGTGGGCTGGGGGAAGTACAGGGTAAACTCTCCAAGGGAGTACTTGGAGATGAAGTTCAACGTTAGAGACGCGTACGAGTTAATCATGGAGGCTGGGATGGATTACGCGTTCACGGGTCCTGACGCGGTCTTCTTCTGGACTAAGGGTGGTTATAACGTCGACCGCTTCTTCGCCTTCTACCCGATTCACTTGAAGGTCGGGAAGGGCGATTTAGAGAGTTGGGAGAGGTTCTTCGAGTCCAAGGGCAGGAGGTTTCATGTGAACCGCGAGCGGGTCAGGAGGACCTTGTTCGGAACCTTCTACGTCTTATACCCCGAAGATGAGTTTAGAGCTGATGAGGTTGATGGCTTCAAGGTCATACCGTTAGATGAGACTATCGAGTTCTGTAGGAAAAACATATACTCCTATGAGCCAGCCTTGGAGATGTTGGATGAGATGTACGGCTTGGGGTTAGGCGCCAAGTACAGAGAATCTAGGACGAACATCTGAAGGGTTGGATATGGCCGCGCTCTTCGTGGAGAGGGAGAACGAGATCCTCAAAACCATAAGAGTCTTCGCCGACGTAGGTCTCGACTTCGTGGTGGTCGGTGGTTACGCCGTCAGTGGCCTTGGATTGGAAGGGTGTTAGGGATTGGTAGATAAGTCCGTTATTGTGGAGAAGACGCAACAGCTGATTGATATGACCGCGGGTTTTTGCGACAGGTATCTTGATGAGGAGTATAAGGAGTTATGTGAGAAACTTATCCGAAAAATGTCGCGGAAGCGGAATGTCCCGTTTCTTTATGGTAGACTGGAAATATGGGCTGCGGCAGTCATTCACGCCATAGGCAACATCAACTTTCTCTTTGACCCAAGCTTCAAACCATACGTCAGCGTCAGCGACATAAGCAAATACTTTGGTACATCTAAGAGCACTGTCACGCAGAAGTCAAAGCAAATCCGTGACATGTTCAAAATGAGAGTATGGGACAGAGAGTTTTCCACAACCCATATGATGGAACATAATCCGTTTTCTAGATTTGTAATGATAGACGGGTTTATAGTCAGTATAGACTCGTTGCCACCAGAACTCCGGGAAACAGTCTTGCGGAGCCGCAACCAAGAAAAATAGTCACAGAAACTTTCAGTATAGAACCTGTTCAATCCCAGTGAAAATCGCTACCCAGACTATGACGCCCACTAGATTTTATCAATTTTTGGAGGCATAGGGGTGTGTTAGTGTTTTAGGACTTCATAGTTTTTGGATGGTTTCTAGGACTTTGAGCACTCCGGCGTTTTTGGCTCTTTTTTTGAGGTAGTCTTCGTCTAGCTTGTCTCTCTGTCTGGTTAGCACGCTTTTAACGTCCTGTTCGTCGACTGCTCCCCTGTCTGGTCTGGCAAGCTTGTTCACTATGAAATCCTCTGGGGAAATGATCCATGCTTCTAGGTCGTTGTCGAGTTTGGCTCTTTTTCTCCTCTTCAGGGTTTCCTGGTCGAAAACTATTCCGTCGGGTTTCAGCCACACTTTTATTTCAATGCCTTTCTCGCTGTCAACAGCGACGAAGCAGGGGTTGCGCGGAGAGAAAAGTTCAACGTCAAAGCTTTTGGAGAGCAGCCACTCGCGAAGCTTTTCCAGTTCTTCTTCTTCTGTCTCCACCATTACGGCCACGTCGATGTCGAGTGTTGCTCTGATTCTTCC
>QMYO01000341.1 GCA_003662715.1 Candidatus Bathyarchaeota archaeon
CTTACGGCTCAAAGGAAGGCGATCCAAAATACGTTCCAGAATGTGACATAAACTGCGACAGAAAAATAGACATATACGACGTAGTCATAGCCTGCATCCACTACAGACAAACAGACCCATAACCCCCACTTTTTAAGCTCCATTCTGGAGAAGATCTAACATTTACTCATTTGAAATTGCTGTAGAAACCTGAAAGGCTGAAAGCCGCAAAACTGTTTTCTGGTGAATCGAACATAGCAGAAGAGGTAGAGCTCATTTGTGGAATTATTTTCCATATCGTTTATAAAAGGGGTAAGAAATGTTATTTTTTGGATGAGAGATGGTAAGGTCGAGCATTAACTGTGTTTTGTTCAGTTTCGTCTTATTTCTGTTGTTTTTTGAAGTAGCTTATTCGAGCGAGTATGTTGTTGTTGAGTTCTTTTATTGGGATCCGTCTCTGTGTCCCTCTTGTCCTAGTTCTGAAAAGTATTTGTACATGTACATAAACAAGACTATGAATGAAATTCAAAGCGATTATGAAGGTCGAGTATTGGTTAAATGGGTGGAGTATGCTTCTGAAGGTAGACTAAAAAGGGGGGGTCTGTACACAGACCCCCTTTTTCAGCCTAATTCGATAGTTGTTAATGGGGAGTTCGTAATATCAAGTAGGGATTTTAATGAAACATATGTAAGAGAGGTTATTGATGCGTATCTAGAAAAAACTACGCCTCCTCCTTTTCCGCAGTCTTCTTTAATTGCTGTTCTTGCACCTGCTTTTTTGTTTGGTTTCTTTGAGACTTTCACTCCATGTCTAATTGTGCTTTTGTCTTTTATACTCAGTTACACAATTGCAGGGACAACGCAGTTTAGGGAGGGTGTATTGCATGTTATGTGTTTTGGAGCAGGTTTTGTTTTCGCAGCTTGTCTTCTTGGATTAACTGTTGGATTAATATTTCTTTCGTTAGCAGGGGTTTACACTCTTTTAATGTTGATTATTTGTATTTTTGCCATATTTTATGGACTTTATTTGATCGGGTTTAATAGATTGGGGTTTCTAAACATCAAATTTAAAACGAATTCTTTGGTTAAGAAACTATCTAAAAAATATATGTCTACACACGGAGGGCTTTTTCTACTTGGTTTTATTTTTTATTTTCTCGACCCTTGCATTGCACCCATTTTTTTCTCAATGTTACCTTTTCTGCACTCTGAACATCTACCTCTGATACTTATGGTATTTTGTTTGGGCGTTATAATCCCGTTTATTGGAGTTGGAATTTTCGCTGGTTCCATATCCAAGTTTGCTAGAAGCGCTTATATATACAGATCAAAAATTCGCGGAGTTAGCGGTTTGATTCTAATAGCCTATTCTCTCTATTTGTTGTTTTCTATTAATTTTAAGTTTTTCTAGTTTCAATCATTTAAGTGGTACTCAAATAACGTTAAACGCTGTTCACCTGTATGAAAAACCCCATCATTATTGGAGACTTTTTCATTTATGGTAATCATACATGTCGTTTTTAACTTCGAGGAGATCATAGAGGATTTTTCCAGAAAACTTTAAATCTGAATTCTACATATCACATATTGCGAAAAAGGAGAAAGGAGAAAAGAAAATGAACAAAAAGTCTTTATTTGCAACCTTGGCAATTGTCATGGCTTTACTGATGATAACAGCCTTTCCAATCCCAACGAACGCAAATGGAGTAAGGGGACCTAGAACTGAAGACCTCATCATTAGATTCTACTCAGACGTAGAAGGTGCCTATGCAGCTTTGAAAGCAGGCGAAATCGATATGGTTGGTTATGAAATAACAAAGGAACTTTTTGAGGATGCAATAGAGGATCCGCACATTCAAGTGGCACCCGTCGCTGACATGGGAATGTACGAGTTTGACATACAAAACAATTGGACAATTAAAGACTACCCAGAATGGCGGTCACCTACAAGCTATTGGGAGATGAGAGCCGCTATGGCTTTGCTAACTGACAAGAACACTGTCGTACGCGACTGTTGTGGAGGCTTCGCTGAGAGAATTGACCAGCCAATTGCAGCTCCGACGAAGGGCTGGATGAACGAATCCTATATGGCACCGAACTACCCCTATGAATACGACCCATTAGAGGCAAAAACAGTATTGGATTCGATGTTCCCTGAAGGCACGACAGATAACCCATACTATGACCCAACATTTCCAGGATCAGTACAGCATATAAGAACTTATCCAGAGGGTCACGAGAAGGCTGGTCAGGATTTAGATCCGTTGATAATTTGCGTCAGGAAAGACGACAGAAGGAGATTATGCGCAGGCCGTATGCTTTATGAAAACTTGAGAAAGCATGGAATTCCATGTAACGTAATAGAGGCAGACATGTCTGCATTGTATGACAGGGTCATGGGAGACATGAACTATCACGTATACACAGGCGGATGGAGTCTTGGAAGATTCCCCGCATTGACCATATACTTCTTATACCACAGCATGTGGTACTTCGCCTATGGACCAAACTACGTGACAGGCTTCAATGCAACAGGCGATCCTAACTACCCTGACCTCGATGCATATCTAGAGTTGGCTTATTACACTCCCTCATATGAGGCAGCTGTTACCGCCACAAAAAACGCTCTAGGCGTATTCACAGAGCACTGTATTACTGTGCCATTATTCAGTGCCTTGTCCTACTGGGCTTACAACGACAAGGTGCTTGGTGCGGTTAACATGGAAGGATATGGACTTGAACAAGGTTACACGTTTATGAATGCCTACAAAACCGACGGCAGTCCCCTCGTTTATGGCTTGAAGAGCGCCCCAATTGCACAGAACATCATCTACTCAAGCTGGTTCTATGACCGACAGGTCATGGACAGATACTACATGTATGGAGGTGTAGATGTACCTCCGTACAACCTAGCGATAGATCAAGCTGGTTGGATTCAGGACTGGACAGAAGCATCAGTCACAACGTGGGTGGATCCTGAAGACGGCGAGGAGAAGTCTAAGGTTACAATATGGCTTAGAACCGATAATTATTGGGTGACGCCTGGAACAGGTGATAAGGGACCCGTTGTTGATGCCTACGATTGGCTGTTCAGCGCCTTCGTACAGTTCGCGTTTGACGATTGCTGGCTCGCAAGCAATTATTATCCTGACTGCCACCACTTCAAACTGTTTGACTACAAGGAGATTGACGGTGAACTAC
>QMYO01000342.1 GCA_003662715.1 Candidatus Bathyarchaeota archaeon
GCTTTTCCAAAACAATGCACCATACGCGGGCCGGTAGTTCAGTTTGGTATGAACGCTGCCTTCGCAAGGCAGAGGTCGCGGGTTCAAATCCCGCCCGGTCCACTCGGCTTTTTCTTTTCAAGAAAGAAAAGGATTGGAGTTAACTGCTTTCTCGTTGAGAAATGTTATTTTGTGGTGCGGTCGCCGGGATTTGAACCCGGGTCGCCGGCTTGGGAGGCCGAAGTCCTAGACCAGGCTAGACTACGACCGCTTCTATTTTGTGATCTGGAAGTCTGTGATCTTCTTTAATTGAGTATACTAGGTAGGATACTAGGTATACTATCTGCAATGTCGAATATACTTCAGAGTCTTCACCTTTTCTTTCTGCCTTGAATAGCTTTATTATCTAGAGAATCTGAGGTTTCGTTTTCTTTTGAGAGTTGTTACTATTACGGTTATTATAGATAGCATTAGCAGGAGCATGGTTAATGAATGTTCTGGCACTATAATTATTTCAATTTGTGAATGTTCGTAGGTGAAGTAGATTATGCTTAAGTTTTCATTTTCGAGTATGGTGTTATACTCTACTGGAGCGTTGTTGACTGTTATATTATATGGGGGGGCTATCAGTTCATGCGGGATTGTTACTCTGCAGAAGCCAACTGTCTGGTTAGCTGTCATGTTGGAGACGTGCATAACGATAGTGCTGTTAGACTTGAAACATTCGAAATGTTCAATTGTTGAGTTGGAGATAACATCTACAGAATATCCAAGAGTAGTGTTGAAGCTTGAGAGTTGCCCCATCAAAGGATAATTATCAACGTTATTCTCATCAATCACATGCGGTGAATCGCCTATGCCATCACCGTTAGCATCTGTTCCGGTGTAGTTGTTCCAGTAATTTCCGCCTGAAGGATAGCCGTTATCCCAAGTATTAGTATAGCCAGGAGTAGGAATGAACACTTGTTGAGTGTTGTTGATGAAGTTGTTATGGTAAAATCTGTTATTAGAGGAATAATAGAGATCAATTCCCCATCCATTATTTATTACGTTGTTTCCACTTATACTATTATGGTTTGAAGCATGTCGAATCGCAATGCCTTCCCAGTTATTTGCTATGTTATTTCTGCTAATACCATTATAGTTTAAAGATGAATAAAGCCGGATGCCTTCTCCATCATTGTTTGTTATGTTATTTCTGGTTATGTTGTTATTTGAAGAATAATAGAGACGAGCGCCCTTCCCATTGTTTGTTATGTTGTTTCCAGAGATAGTGGTAGTATTTGTATTCCGTATCTGAACACCATCAATTGTGTTTAAAAGGCTGAGGTTCTCCACCTTTATGCTATTACAACTTACGAGTATTACTTGCCCCGCCTCCATAACTGACGTGTCTGATGCCCCTTCAAGGTAGACGAGAGGCTTGCCATTCACAGTATTGTCTTCAACAACATTCCAGTAAGAATCCTCAACGTAAAGGCCATTGTTGATGAAAAAGTTTCCAACTATGCTATTGTTACAAGACCCGTCTAGCCTAACACCGCCGTAAATGTAGTTTGCTGATAAATTGTTCTCAGTTATGCTGTTGTTAGAAGAATAAGCGAGCCCAATGCCATAAAAGAAGTTTTGGATGTTTATGTTTTGGATTGTTACATTCATCCTGCCTGAGAGGTATATTCCTTTATAGAAATGTTCTTTTGTTCCCGTCAGTGTATAGCCTGCCCCATAAATTACGATGTTGTCTCTTTTTACAATTATCCCATCGCCAACGCTGGTTATGTTATCAGTCAAAGTATAGGTTACATTATCATAGGTTATCATCGGAGCATCTGGAGGATCTATGCTCCCGTCAGCATGTATATAAACCGTTCCAGCCCACGTACTCCTAACAGATTGAATGTTGAATGCCGATGTTAAAATGCTGGTTAAAAACAGAGTCAAAATTACTCCAGAAACCATCTTTTTCATCTCTTCTCTACCTTGTTTGTAAACTATGTCTTGCAATTCAATTTAAAATTTTCAGTATAACGGTTATAGAAAAAATCTAAATGGTATGCGTTATAATTATAGTATATAGGTAAATCAGTAGAATTGGAGATAGTATGAATATTAGACCCATAATCATCATTGTTATTCCCCTCTTTCTCATTCTTATCTTGCGACTTGGTGTAAGCTCTGTCGATTTTAACTGATACCTAAAGAATCCATGTCCAATATACCGGTGATCTTCTCTCTCTATCGTTGAAAATAGAGAATTAAAAACCTGAATTCCTCCTAAGATCAAACTGCAAAAGCCTTCAAAAAGGATTATCAAAACATATGAAAAAGACAAATTCAAATTTAACAGCAGTAGAAGCGGTAGCACAGCTAAGTTGATGATTAAGAAAAAACGTAAAATCTTAACCGCTAAACCGAAATCAAATGGAATTTCCATTCTCACTAAACGATTTATTATTTACTGGTAATTATATTTTTCTCGTAACCCGCTCTATGAAAACTTTTATTATGGATAGATTCAAACTTGAGTGTCTAAGTTTTGAATTTCTTACTTTTTCTTTTTTAAAATAGGAGAGGGTGTTAGTTGAGTTGTTGTTCTAAGATCCCCAACAATTAAGTGCTTGTACATTCTAGCATAACATAACACCGTTGGACAATAGCTCTTAGCATACCTGTTCCTAACCCAATTTTCAAAATCTAAACAGTTGAAACTTAACTTCTCTGTTAGCTTAATGTTAATACCACTATAGTATTCTTGGGAGGCCGAAGTCCTAGACCAGGCTAGACTACGACCGCTTATAAAGTCAAAATTAGTAAATGGAGGTTAAGAAATTTACAGTTTAAAGAAATGTTATTAGCAGCAATTCATCACACGTTAATAAGCGAGCTTTTACATTAACGGCTTTATTCTTTGTGCTTCAAGGTATTGTAAAAATCTAATTCCCTCTTCTGTTATTATAACTTTCCCTTGATCCGTGAAATTGAGTAAACCATGTTCAAGTAAATATCGAAGGTATTTGTTCATTTGAATATAATTTAGGTTAGCACTTTGCATTATTTGTGTTTTTCTTTTTCCTTCTTTTGTTTTTCTGAGAGTTTTTAATATATCACCAATTATTGTCATCCTATCTCTATATTTAAAGGAGTTCAAGAAACTTGGAAATAACGATTGATATACCATAATTATATCTCCATTGTAACTA
>QMYO01000343.1 GCA_003662715.1 Candidatus Bathyarchaeota archaeon
GGCAGCTGCCATCCTTTTCACAAGACGTGTGGTACACTTCCCCCGACATTAAATCTCTTATTCAAGCTTATATCAATAGAACCGGGTATAAAAGCGGCAATTTCATTGGTCTAAAGTTTAAACCTCAGAAAACAAGTCCTGAAGAGCACGAGGTTTGGTCTTGGGATGGTGATGTAGAATCAGCGGCAAAACTCGAAGTAACGTACATACCTCCACAACCTCCTTTTGCAGATTTTACGTACGTTCCAAGCAACCCTTTAGTGAATGAGAACGTTGTCTTTAACGCGTCAGCATCTTATTCTCTCAATGGTTCTATCACAAAATATTGTTGGAATTTTAGCGACGGCACACCTATTGTTAACGAAACAGATCCGATAATCACTCATAAATTCGAAAATAAAGGACTTTACGAAGTTACGCTTACCGTGATTGACAGCAACGGGTTGACAAACTCTACCACAAAAACCATAGAAGTATATGAATCTCTACCACCAATAGCAACCTTTACCTATTTTCCAACCAATCCGCTAGTTAACGAGAGTATAATTTTTAACGCCTCAGAAAGCAGCGATCCTAACGGTTACATTAGCACCTATAAATGGGATTTCGGAGATGGAAATATAACGTTAACAACAACCAACGTCATATCGCACGTCTATTATGAACCTGGAGAATATAACGTAAACCTTACCGTTACAGACAATGACAACGAAAGTAGCTCCGTTTGGCAAGTGTTATGCATAAACTTGCATGACATAGCTGTCATTGAGGTTAACATCCAATGTAGAGAGGTTCAAATAGGTCAGTTAGCCAACATAACTGTGACTGTTAAAAATGGAGGAACCACTCCGGAATCTTTCAATGTGACAGTTTTCTGTAACGAGACCATAATAGGAAGGCAGGCTGTAATCGACCTACTTTCAGGGACGAACAAAACTCTGATTTTTCAATGGAACACTTCTGATGTGTCAGACACCGCCAACTTTACGGTTCGAGCTGAAGCAAGCGTAGTTTCCGGAGAGCAGAACGTTGAAGATAACACTTACCTAGCTGACACCATAAGAGTTGTGAAAGTTGAGGATAACGTCCTTCCCATTTTTCAACTAGACTGGAGATGGATGCTTATCGGTATTTTGTCGGCAATTCTACTTGGAACAGGATTTGCATGGAAAAGAAGAGCAAAACCGAAGGTTAAGGGATTTGAGTTCTTCGATGAAATAACAGGAGGAGGTATACCAGATTCTTTCTCCGTTCTGATATTGGGCAGTCCAGGTTCGGGTAAAAGTGTTCTTTGTCAACAGCTAAATTATAAATTTTTAAGCGTAGGTAAGCCTTGCATATACGTCACATATGATTGTTTCCCCAATGAAATCAGAGAGAACATTAAATGTTTCCATTGGGACATATCAAAATATGAAAAAGAAGGAAAGTTTGTTTTTATAGACTGTTTTTCTCCTATTGCAAAAGTAAGGAGTGAAGAAAAATTTTTCCTGAATCAACCATTTTCACTATCGGAGTTAGGTATAGTGATGTCAAAGGCAGCGAACGAGGTGGGTGACGCCCCCAAGGTATTTCTCGACTCTATAGTTTCCCTCTTGACCCATGTTGATTCCCAAAAAGTCCTAGAGTTTTTGCAGAGCAGAAGTGCTCGTATTAAGGGAATCAATGGAACTTTCATCTTCACAGTAGGCAAGGAAACGATAAAATCCGATCTAGTTAACCGTTTAGAAGAGGTTGTTGACTGCGTAATTGAATTAGACGTAAAAATTAGTAAAGAAAGAACTGTTAGAAAAATGCGAATTAAGAAGATGCGCGGGAAAAAGACTTCCGAGAAATGGGTTCAATTTGAGATAATGCCTGAAAAAGGAATAGTGTTTCCGGTTTAAATATGAACTCGGGAAGTTGCGAAGTCGGCGTCAACGAGTGGTTCTTCTTGTGGGAATACCTCTATTCCATTGTGAGTTATTGCGTATGGACGGATTTGCGTATCATGAGCTATTCCACGCATCTTTTCAATTTGTATACCTCTAACAATTTCTCTGTTATTAGTAAATGTGTGAAGGATAATTACACCGTGAGCTAAGAATTCTTCAGTACTAATTTCCCTCTCCAAACCAACTCTTCTTAATTCCGTTGTAATTAAGTTAGTTGTTCCAAGTCTTGTGAGAGCTTCAAATAAATCTAATACAGCTGTTCGCCTTTCCACGTTGTCATGATACTGAAGAGTTAAAGCTGTAATTGGATCTATAACAACACGTTTTGCATTAATTCCTTTCACTTTTTTCTCCACTATATCCATGAGGCTGGCGAGGCTGAAATCCCTTTTTCCGATGCGAATATTTCCTATCTTTATTTTGCCAGGTAAAAGTCGAATAGGAGAAGCATCGACAACAGCAATTTTCTTTAGTTTCTCTAATTTTTCAATGTTCCAGCCTAACCCCTCTGTTTTTCTCTTGTTATTGCTCACTTCAACACTACAGCCAAAACTTGCTATTTCTTCTTTAAGCTGGTTTACGTCTTCGTCCAGAGATACGTATATACCTGGCTCATTGTATAAAACGGCACCATAATACAGAAACTGCCAGCTAAGAATTGTTTTACCCGAACCAGGGCCTCCACATAATAAGATACAACGGCCAGCGGGTAAACCTCCGTTAAGCATTTTATCTAAACCAGCGATGCCTGTAGGAACATGCTTCATTAACGTTCCCTTAGGGAACGTTCAACAAGAAACTTAAAATAATTTATGAATTTTTAATTAGTGTTAATATTTTAAATTTAACAAAGTAAGGGAATCTTTAGTAGCTCCCTAGCTTTACTTTAAAGGTTTTCTTGAAGTTTAAAAGCCTAAAATTTTGTGTGATAGAAGAAAGGTTTATGAAGTATTCTATGGTTGTTCAGAAACAAGTTTAAATCAATCTTTTACTTTTCGTATTAACGAAAAGGACTTTTCTATGCGAGGCTTACAGCTTGATTGACTCATACGATTTCGGCGTGATAGTTATCAAGGGGAAAAGATATACAAGCGACGTCATAGTTCTCCCTGAGAAAGTTATTGACGGCTGGTGGAGAAAGGAAGGTCACAGTTTGCATATGGAAGATTTAAAAGAAGTCATAGAACGCGAACCAAAACCGGAAGTGCTTGTTGTCGGCACTGGATATTAC
>QMYO01000344.1 GCA_003662715.1 Candidatus Bathyarchaeota archaeon
CCTCATGATGTAAGTATCATAACAATTCTTCAGGATGATTCTTTTAGTTTCATTATCTTTTGCCTTAATGACGGCTGGATACCCACCAAATATTAAATACTCATTAAGTAAAGGAGCGATTTCCTTCAAGAAAATGTCTCTCTCAACGAATGCTTCTCCACCGATTAAAAACTCTTTGATACGCTTATTCTTCTCCTCATAGATTCTGGCGAGCCTCTGGTTTCTCGCAACTAAACATTCATGAAAGCTAAATGGAAAGAGCTCAAAAAAGAAGACTCTTCCGACCAGGAACTTTGCCATTGCACCACTAAGCTCAAGAGATGAGCTTCCCGTAACAATGAATTTCGCATTCTCCAGAGTATCATACAGCAGCTTTAACTTTTTCCCAGGGTCCTTCACGTAATGATACTCATCCATCAGAAAATAGTATCTACCTTCCTTCAGCATGAAACTCTTGACATACTCTTTGGGATTCGCTTCAAATGCTTCAAGAACATCTGGATCCTCAAAGTTCATGAAAACAACATTCTCTCCTTTCAGTTTGTCTTGTAGGATTTTCAATATAGTCGTTTTTCCAGACTGCCTAGGGCCTTTAATGGCGTATGCTTCTCTTCGGTCCAGCCATCTTATTAAATCGGGTAAAATGTCTCTCGGGAATATCTCATTCTCGTCTGACATGTTTAACATTAGTATTTATGAACGCATTTAAATTTTACTAATATTAAAATTAATTCTTTTTCACTTTTGCTATGCTTAATCTAAAAATACCATCTGTCAACTGTCTTATCAAACTAAACCCTTAGAAGAAGCATCTATACTTAGAGCTTCTCAATCTTCATAACTATTCAATCTGCTGCCTTAACGTTGCCTATTATAGTCTTGAACTTTTATAAAAAATGATAAACATATGCCATAAAAAGGCATATAAAATTAAAAATTTCACAAATAAATTCATAAATAAACTGCTAGGTGTCGCAAGATAATTATAAATAGATTGCAGCAGAACAACCCAATGCCCGAAGAGGTCAGCTAGATGAGTCAAAGAATAAAGGAAAAGAATTCCAGAAGATTTTCTTTCAAAGAATAGTTCAAGGCGATTGTTAAGGCAGCTAATAATTTAATAGACGAGGTTCTTGTCTATATTCTCTTAGGGCGGCGCAAAGGCCTAGATAGTCTTTTTAGGCATTTTATTACATAGACTGAACTCATGCCAAGACTAGTCATATACATAAAAAATATGCGAGTACATCTTATTAATATTATTCAAAGAATTGAGATTATTCTCCAAGATAAGCCAGCGACTAGAATTCCATAGCCTATTGATATGCCTACTAAAAGTGTTGCTCTTTTAAATCCAAATTCTTTGATGAGTATTCCGAAAGCAATAATGCATGGAATTCCAATTGTAGATGCTACGCCAAACGTATAGAGTTGGAGAGAGGTTAAAGCCAAAGAGGGTCCACTGTCCAAAACTGACAAAAGCATTGCGCCCGTTAAATCCTTTTGTAAAAACCCGAATATTAGAGGGATTATGGTTACATCGGGCAATCCTAACCATGCTGTGATCGGTGAAAACGGTTTCACTAGAACTTCAGTGACTCTTAATATATCCAAAATTCCATAGGCTACTCCTCCAAGTGCCAATAAGGGTATAACAATACATACGAAATCCTTCATTCTAATCCAGCTCTTGGCAAGAACGTTTTTAATTAAAGGCTTTCTATAAGGTGGCAGTTCTAAAAGTAAAGGTTCACTTTTTATATGAAGGATCTTTTCTATTCCGAAAGCCCATGCCAACCCGGCGATGAGTGAGGTGGCCAAGATGGAAAAAGCCAGTCTTGCGCCTCCGTAAAATCCAACTATCCCCATTATGATGGCAATTCTGCTCGAGCAGGGTACAAACGCAAATAACGAGGCGGTATGAATCTGTTCTTTCTCAGATGCTAAGACTCTAGTAGCCCTAACTGCTGGCACAGTGCAGCCTAGGCCTAATGCTAAGGGAATAAATGATTTTCCGGGGAGACCTAACCTTTTCAAAAGCCTTTCTGCGTTAATAACAAATCTGGAAAGAAGCCCTACGTCCTCCAATAAGCCTAAGACCAAATAGAACAGGAACACATAAGGCAAAGCTATGGAAACTCCTGTAGCAACTCCAGTTAAACTCTGAACTAATATCATAGCGATGATGGAATGTTCCGCTATGCCGAGGGAGGATAAAAGGATTTCCGTCGATTCCATAAGAAGCTCTTGCATCGAATTTCCAAGATACAATAGAATTCCGAAGATTACAAGAAGAAATAAACCTGTGATAAAAGGACCCCAAGTCTTATGCAAAAGAATATTGTCAATCCTTTCCTGTATTTTCCCTCTTCCTGCTTCGAGAGGAACTATTTGAGTAACCTTTTCTGCGATGAATGAAGCTGTACCATATCTCGTTATGGATATGTCCTCTGCAACTCTTGGATGCTCTATTAAACTTTCTTTGACTTCTTCAATTATTCTTTTATCTTTCAGATACTTATAGAAGTCTTCATCTCCTTCTAAAACTCTTATGGCTATAAATCTTTTCGGCATAGAAGTCTCTTTTATTTGAGACGATATCTCATTTATCGCTTTTTCTATGTGATCATCATATTTGACTCTAAAAAATTCAGTTTCTTCTTTAATTTTCAATAATGAATCTATGAGATCATATATTCCCCTCTTAGTTAAAGGGTTTATAGGGATAACTGGAATGTTAAGGATCTTTCCTAATTTTTTTGAATCAATTCTTATCCCTTTTCTTTTTGCTTCTTCCACAAAATTTAAAGCTATGATAGCAGGTATTTCTGCCTCTAGAATTTGCAAAGTCAAGTAGAGGCTTCTCTCAAGAGAGGATGCATCCGCGACTATTATCGCTCCGTCTACTTCCTCTTCAAACAAGGCTTTTTCAGTAACCTTTTCCTCCTCGCTTCTATTAGATATGGAATATATCCCCGGAGTGTCCACAAACTTTATTTCTGTATCATCAAAAGTTTTTCCAGCTTGAGTTATTTCGACCGTAGTTCCAGGATAATTAGAAACCACAACTTTGGGGCCGACCAACGCGTTAAGTAATGAAGATTTTCCTACATTCGGTTGTCCAATCAAGAGTATTTTAAAATTTTTCATACTCTAACAC
>QMYO01000345.1 GCA_003662715.1 Candidatus Bathyarchaeota archaeon
ACATAAGCGAGGAGGAGCTTATTGAGAAAGTGCGGGAGAGGCTTATGTTTGATGATAGGCGTGGGCGTGGGGTTTAGAATTGGAAAGTTTTGAGGGTCTTGTTAGGCGTGTTGTTGAGAGTTTTAATGCTTTGGGTTTGGATTACATGTTTACTGAGGCTTTGGCTGTTAGCTATTATGGTAGGGCTAGGACTACGAGGGATGTGGATGTTGTGGTTGCTGTTGGAGGGGAAAAAGCGCTGGCAAGGCTTGTTTCTGCTTTGAGGAGGGCTGGTTTGGTTATAGATGAAGGCATTAAGCTTTATGGAAGTGCTTATTGTCCACGTCTTAGTTCTTTTATTAGCTCAATTAATTGTTTTATTGATTCTGCATCTTTTGCTTCAATTGATATGTTTATAACAAATGGTAGAGTTCCAGAAGGTTGGACGCTAATTTGTGTTTGAACCGCTTGAGTTCGGGTCTTTTTTACAGCAGTTTCTAATTGTGGTCTTTTTTTGGCAGGTGCTGTAACTTGACTCGGTGTTTCTTTTTCACGTTTTGTTTCAAGTGGCACAATTTCAGCCCTTTTAAGAAGCTTGATTAAAGTGTAAATGCCCGCCCGATAAGGCGGTGATACCCCTCGTGGATATTTCTCATATTCTTTCAGTCGTGCCATGGTTTTTATGTGTGAAAATAAGGACTCAAAAGCCAATTCATTTGAAGACTTTCGTATTTCTACAAAATCAACGAGTTCTTTAAAATTAGACTCAAAAAGTTCCTTTAAAATGATCGAGGTTTGCTTCACATCTCCCGCACTTAATGCTTTGGCGTATTCTGCCCCCTTTTCTGTAAGCAAATAAGAATCCCTTTTTCCTTCTTCCAGTTTTATAATACCTAATTTTGAAAGAAACTCAATGTTCGCTTTCAACGTTCTCGGATATATACCCGTCCGTGATTCTAAGTCAGTTAAAGAAACAGCTTGTACATCCGCTTTTGCTGCGAAAAAAGCTTTAACGATAGAGTCGAGTTTGCCAATACCTATGTTGACTGGTATGGGCCATTTTAGCATTTCTTCCTTAGCTTCTGCAGAACTTGCATTTTCCTCAGACATACGAACCACTCAACAATACAACAACGGTTTAACCTAAAAAGTATTCTGTAAAATATCTTTTAGATGAACTTTTATTGCTTCAACTTTTTATACCTAAAATGCCTACTTCCAAATTATGTCGTTTCAGTATGCAGTATTGGATGTTTCTGGAGAATTCATAATGGATGTCGCTAAAGCAGTTGCTTCTTCTCCACATTCATTGAGTAAAGAAGACTTGATAAGGAGCTTTAAGAAAAGCAGACAGTATATCTTAAGCGCCGTTTCCCAAGCTCTTCAACTAGGTTTAATAGAAATTCAGAACGGATTATACACCAGCTCTGCAAATTACAGGGATTTAATTAAAAGATGTGATAGATCCCAATTATATTTACCATTTCGAGAGGCTTTACAGAGTTATCCACCGTTCTTACTATACGCTGATTTTATCACAAAGGGATATTCTTCAATGGATTCCGCCACCATGACCAGAGGAATCTTCAAAATATCCTCTTCAGAAGAAATAGTTGAAAAATCTTTTAGAAATTGGGGAATTTATGCGCAGTTAATATCTAAGGATACCTCGGGTGCACTTTTTATCCCAGAGGCTGAAATGGGGTTGCCCGCTAAATATGTGGAAAACTTATTAAAGGCTTTAAGAGCTGAATTACAAGCCAAAATTTTCGTAATAGAAACAATGAGCCAGCAAGCGTTTGCCTACCTAGCAGAAAGGGGAATAGACATTACCGATTTAACTGACGCCTTAATAAATTATGAGAAAGACCCCAAGGTTTCTGCATATAAGGCTTGTAGAACATTTGAGCATTTCCTATTTAAATTGGGAGAAGATGTAGGAGCCAATGTAAGTGCCTGTAACGGTATAATTGAATACGCAGATGCTATCAGAGGAGAGAATGCGATTTTAAAAAACCAATTACATTTGTGCCACGGAATCGGCGGACTACGAAATATGGCAGATCACGACCCCGACAAAGAAACCGGAGAACCATGGATTTTCACTCCGCAAGGAGCCATCGTGTCATCGCTTCTCGTTCCCACAATGGTAAGGAATGTATATTTATATTGGAAAGAAAAGAAGCAAGAATTTTAAATACATGAACTAAAAAGTTAATTTCTGATTGAAATGGTAGGTACAGAGGCAAGTGGCATCACAAAACAACTCCAACCTCCATATGGAAATATGGTATGGTATACTTCGTTCTTTGAACTTCTAGAGAGACTACAGATCGATAAAGTTGACAAATCATTTCTTGAAACACATAAAATAGCGAAAGGCGCCGAGTACAAATTAATTGGCGGTCTGAGGTTTCTCGGGTTAATTGATGATAAAGGTAATGCGACGGAAACTATGTACGGATTAAGAGTGGTGGGAGAGAAATACAAAGAGAATTTTGAAAAGATGGTCCGTAAAGCTTACGCCGTTCTGTTTTCAAAAATCGAAATTGAAAAAGCTTTACCAAGCGATATCATAAACACTTTTATAACAGACTATTCAATGGCACGTTCTACCGCTTCTCAAGCGGCAAAAATCTTCGTTTTTCTCGCACAAAAAGGTGGCATTCCGTTATCAAAATCAATAACTGAGAAGCTAGCCGTCAGCAAGAAAAAAATTAAACCAGTCTCGGTAGCTGTTAAAAAATCACGAAAGATCAAGAAAAGTGAACATAAGATTGAGGAAAGCATGCCAGAGCGACTTCCGGAAGAAGCGCTTGGACGTTTCATTCTTAAGGGCATAGGGTATGTGGACATTAAGGATGAAGACACCTTTAGAATAGCAAGGACATATTTTAAGGTCTTAGCTAAGAAGTTAGGAATCACCAATGAAAAAGAGGCGGAAGATTAAAGAAGCAGATTAATTGTTTAAACGGTTGATTGAAATTAATAAATTTGCAAATTTGTGAATTTCGTTGTTGTTTATATTGTGTTTTCTGTTCGTTCTTTTTGAGGTTTAAAGCATATGAAGGAGGTTGTTAATCAGCTTAAAAGCCTAAGTTTAGGCGATTTAATTCGTGTTGAGTGGTTTGACGCTAGCATAGGCAAATCTCTAAGTGGCGGTTTAAATGGCATAGACG
>QMYO01000346.1 GCA_003662715.1 Candidatus Bathyarchaeota archaeon
CTGTTACTTTGACTACGTCAAGGATGTCGACTTTGAAGTATCCGCTTCTTGGCTTTGTGGTGCCTTGCCAGTACCATCTCCAGTCAATTTCTCCTAGCAAGGGTGTGTCCATGAAGTAGTAGGGGTTCTTGTTGAGAGAGGCTGAGGTGGGGCTTATGCTTATCGGGTAGAATGGCCCGTAAGCGTACATTGTGTCTTCCCAGCTTAGGCCGAGGTTGCCGCCGAGGAATGTGCCGGCAGCACCGTCTGCAATAGGTCTGTAGTAGGTTATTGTGATCGTATCGGTTGGTGCAAAGCTTGTGAGGTTTACGAAGACGTTGTGGCAGAATACGTCGTAGCCTGCGCGTATGTAGAAGTCTGTACCTTCAGTTATTGGGTTGCCGTTAACGTCTGCGCTTGTCACTTGGATTACTTGGTCGGTTGTGAACTGGTATTCAAAGTATGATGGGTCTACTCCAGCTTGGACTAGGTCGGCACCAGTAAAGGTGGCAGTAGCTTCTTCGCAAAGCAAACTAATTAGGGTATCGCTTGGTCCTATCAGGTATCCTGTTGGTGCATAGACGAACCACATGCTTACGTCGTCGAAGTACACTTTGACCTGATAATCATCTACTACTTCTATGTGATGAATGTCCATGAAATTACCCCAGTTCCAAGAGTCGTCAAAGGCGTATTGATACCAAACTGTAAACAGATAGTCTTCAGCATCAAAGTAGTCTACGAAATCACCCGTCACCGGAGCCGCAGCACCAACATCTGATCTAAGCCAATAGGTTACTACTGACTTTTCATAGCCATCTCTTGGGTCAACCCATGTGCCAACTTCCCAATCTTGGGCAACCCATGGCATGTCAAAGGCTAGGTCGTATGGGTTAACAGCAATTAAGCCTTCAAATACACGATCTAGCAAGGCGTATTCGTAGTACCATTGACTGTACATAATGTTCAGCTTGTCCCATGTGCTGACGCAGCCCATTCTAATTGGAGCACCTGGGTCATCTGTTCTGTAGGCGTTCATGAATGTCCAGCCGTTCTCGTTGCCGTAGCCAACCATGTTGACTACGCCTGCTAGTTCTTTGCGCCACGCTACGTAGCTTGTGTAGCTCCAGAGGGGTATGTTAAGGCAGTCCATTATATGCCAGTAAGTGTAATCTCTCGCCGCTGCTTGTGCATCCTCAAGAGTTGCTGCATAGTAGATGCCCTCAAGTAGATCATCATGTTGTCCATTTGGATTGACGTAGTTGGGTCCGTATGGGAACCAGAACATTTTGTGGTAGAGGAAGAACAGGTAAGTTGGGAATCTGCCGAAGCTCCAGCCACCGGTGTAAATGTGGTAGTTTTGGTCGCCCATGACTATGGGGCTGAGCACGGTTCTGTCTTGGACGAAGACTTCGTCTGTAGTGTCAAAGTCTCCGCCTACTAAGCCTAGTTCCGCCCATCTTGATGATGTTGCGAGGACGCTGTCGCCTGCGACGGCGGGGTCGCCTTCAAGCTGACCGTAGAGGTAGCGGCCTGCCTCCGTTCTGTGTGCGTGGTCTGCTCTTATGCAGATTTTCAGCGGCATGGTTGTTGTGTCTTGTCCTGCGGCGTCGCCCCAGGCTGGGTCGTCTGGGTAGTTAAGGTAACCGTTGCCGTCGGTGTCGCTGAAGCCTAGGCTGGCTAGATATTCAACAGCCTTTGTCACGTTATATTCATAGGGATAGTTGGCTTCGTCTGGGTCGATGACGCCGTTGTGGTTCCAGTCGTAGGTGACCACGCTGGCGTTAACCCAGCCCTCAGTTTGCGGATAAGCCACAGGAGCATCGATGCGACTGCCATAATACTCCAGAATGTTAGCAATAATGTAGTCTTTATCAACGAGGCACCCAACAGCGCGTCTCACTTCAGCGAAGTACATGGGGTTTGTGCTTGTAGGATAGTCCATTATTGTTTGGTTGTTGTTAAAGTCGAATTCCATCATACCGTTTTCTGTGTATGACGCCATTGCAAGGTCAGGATTTGTTTCAGCCGCTTCTTTTTGTAATTTCGTAAGTGACCATTGAATAAAGTCTATCTCGCCGTCCTTCAGAGCTGTCCAGGCTGCATCGCTGCTTTCGTACCATATTATGTCTATATCAGATCTCGGCTGCGCTTTGGCCACGTTTATTGTTGGAAATATAGCCATCAACATTAGCGCAATTAGTGCTGCTGATACTAATAATCCATATTTTTTCATTTTCCTTTCTCCTTTTTCCCTTTTGGCAAGTAATGATTTTCTGTTCCAGATAATTAAATCTTTTGGAACATTGTTCTATTCCCCTCGTTATTGGCTAAAGGGGATTGTAAAATTTGACTGCTTGCTTAAAACTTAAATATAGAGCCTCGCTAAGGTTTTGTGGGAGCTCCCAGTGGAAGTTGAAGAAAATCAAAGCCTAAAAGATTCGATTTTAGAAATGTGGGCTATTGCAAAGGCTTGCTTAACTTCCTTTTGGTTTTGGGTTCCAACATTTTTCGCCATTTATTTCTACGCGCAACTTTTCTTGATGATTATTAACCCTATACTGCTAATTGTCGGTCCTGCAATATTGATCATTTTCGGTTTGTGGTGGGAGGACAAACGGGCAAAGGCTAAATACGGTATCAAAGATGTCAGAGTGCTTTACGCCTCTAACCCGCTTTTTACGCCACCCCAGAAGGCGAGAACCAAGGATGAAATTGACAAGCTGGTGGAAGAGTACCACAATATATTAAAGAAGAAACGGAAAGGTAAAAAAGGCGCTGAAGATTAGTTTTCCGAAATATTTTGAATGTAGATAGAAGATTTTTCCAGAAAACTTTAATTTAGGGAACAATAAAGTTGTTAGTGCTGATTAAGAGAGGAAGGAGAAAGGAAAATGAATAAGAAAATTGTAAAAGCTTTTAGTCTATTGATTATCGCATTGATGCTTGCAAGCGTATTGGCTTTTGCATCTCCAGCGAAAGCAGATCCAACCACTGTTGAGATTGTGCCAAACTTTCAAGAGTTCGGAGACCCAATAGACCACGACGATGACGTTATCGGAACCCATTTCACAGTAGACATCGTAATTAACGACGTTAGTGACTTGTACGGTTTGGACATTCAGATAGGCTGGGATACAAACTGGATCCGCTACGTTAGCCATACGAAGAAGATTCC
>QMYO01000347.1 GCA_003662715.1 Candidatus Bathyarchaeota archaeon
AACTCCAAACGCTGTATACAACAAAATTTTTCTCCTTAACAACGCAAAAAATTTACTATTCCAGACAAAGGGTGACATCTATTGCAGCCATCATCTCCCCCGTATCCACAAACATTTGAACCTAGTAAAGAAAAACCACAATACTTACACATGGCAGTAGGCGCAGCAGCTGCAATTCTCTTATACTACTTATTGCAAAGTGCGCTCAATGGCTCTACACTTATTTCTATTATAATCTTCAACCTATTATCCATCCTTCTAACTTTCCCCCTTCACGGACCACTCTGGTGTAAAATCCTTTGGCTAGGATTAGGCAACCTAGTAGGTTTAGCTTGGAACCGAATCCAATTATCCCTAACAACAGCTATAGCAACAACTGGACCCCTCCATATTGTATACTTAGCCTTTGGACCAATCATTGATTTCATGTGGATAATATCCATCTGGTCACTGGGACTCTCAGTACTAGCGGCTGCTGAACACCGAAAAAGAAAAGGAGAAAGAAGAAAGTAAAATGATATTAAGCCTCATCTTCATCCTCCTAGCTTCAGTCATATTAATCTACCTAGCCCGACACTACCTTTTCACACTTACCGCCCTCTATCACCAACATAGACAACCCTGCTACACACCTCACAGCTTAGTTTACCATCCAACCATATCAGTTCTCATCCCCGCACACAACGAAGAAAGAGTAATTCAGCGAATTCTCCAACGAACAACCGAACTAACATATCCCAAAGACAAACTGGAAATAATCATAATAGACGACGGTTCCACCGATAGAACCGGCGAAATCGCAGAACAAATAGCAAAAAATCATAAACACATAACAGTGATTCATCGCAGCGTAGAGGCAGGTGGAAAAGGAAAACCTGCAGCACTAAACGAAGGCTTAAAACACGCAAATGGAGAACTTATTTTCTGTTTCGACGCAGACTACTATCCACAACAAGACATACTCGAAAAATTAGCCGCCTCCTTCATCGACCCTGAAGTCGGCGCAGTACAAGGAAGAATAACCGTTCTAAACGAACCGAACACGCTGATGACCAGACTCGTTACATTAGAGCGTATCGGCGGCTACCGTGTAGACCAATTAGCACGAGACAAACTTAAACTAATCCCCCAATTCGGAGGCACAGTCGGAGGATTCAGACGCAACCTAATCGAACTTCTAGGCGGCTGGAACCCCAACATGCTAGCCGAAGACACCGACCTAACCTTCCGCATCTACCTCGCAGGATACAAGGTTCGCTACGTCAACGAAGCTGAATGCTATGAAGAAGCCGTTGAAGACTGGCGGTCCTACTGGCACCAAAGATATCGCTGGGCTAAAGGACATATGCAATGCGCCTTCAAACACTTATTACCACTCATCAGAAGCAGAAACTTGCGGCTGAAAGAGAAAATAGACGGCATCCTACTACTCAACGTATATTTTATCCCAATCCTCATCGGACTAGCATGGATGATAGGTATACCACTTTATTTTGCTCAACCATCCCAATGGACCACGCTTCTCTGGACTTCCCTCCCCCTATTATCAGTTTACAGTGCTATTGGAAATTTCGCACCGTTCTTTGAAGTAGGGATAGGCGCCTACTTAGACCGACGTACAAGAATCTACTGGCTCATCCCACTGCTGTTATTATCCTTTGTATATAACGTGCTGATTTGTTCCAAAGCACTGCTCGACCTCTGCATCTCTAAACTTATGGGCAACAAACAAACTGTATGGACAAAAACACCTCATAACGGCAATGGAAACAGATACATTAATGGATAAAAATGAAAGAAACTCAAGTAAACACGCTTCTATTCTGATAATGCTTACCATTGTTTATTACTAAATGAACGTAATTTTTGAACAAAAAATCGCAGCGTATTAACAAAAATTTAGCTAAAAAATTTACTATTTTGATGAATTCTGATTCGGATTCAACTTATTCTCACAGCGCATAGTTTAATATTCTAGAATATACTTCCATATTATATAAGCTAGGAGAAGCTTGTGGGTATAATTTAGAATACAGTGTACATATGCTCATTACAACCATAACCACTCAATAAAAAAGTAGCAGGAGGCAGACAAAACTGAGTGCTGGATTACCCCTATTCTCTGTCCTCGCATTATGCGGATTCGCTATCCTCTTTTTACTACCAAGCATCATAGAACTTAAAAGACCACGAGATAAAGGACCACGAAAAGTTGTAGAAAACAACATCGAGTTCAACAGAAGAAAAATAGTAAAAATGGGCGCAGACACAATTCGAATAATCGGCAACATAAAGTTTCCTTCAGGAACCGAAGCACGAGAAAACATTGTAGTAGACGGCGCTCTAGTGATAGGAGACCGATGTCACTTCCACGGCAGCATCAAAGCTTCAGGAGACATTGATGTCGGAAGCAACGTGCTCATAGAAGGAAACCTAGTTACCGAAGGAAATATGACAATAGGAAAAAACACAAAAATTGATGGTTCAGTGAACGCCGAGGGCTCTGTTCGTTTAGGTGAAAACGCATCTATTGGTCTCGCCCTCATCTCAGGTGGAGACGTGGAATTACATCAAAACGCTAGGGTTTTCAAGAACATCCTCTCTCAAGGTCACATACATGTTCTGTGGACACCTGAAGAAGAAATACAACAAACTGTTTAGCGACCCGTATTCCTCGTTTTGATCCATAGTGACTTTGCATTTTTCCATTGATCTCTAATGATTTCCACATTGCTCCGCACATTGGAATGAAGAGAGTAGAAAATGTAACAAAGATATGCACAACGATCACATTTCACATATTCCTTTCGAAGATTCTCAAATCTCGGGCTGTTCCAGAGATTAGGCAACTCAAACACGGAAGCCACTGGTTCACGGCAATGGCAACTGGAAACTCTGCCAGATGGATCTACGATAAGGAAGCTTTGGAGAGCTCCGCACTTCCATGTTCTCTTTCCGTCTAAGAAGAACCGTTTTAGCGCATCTAGTGTTTTGGTTGTTATGAAGATTCCTTGCCGCTCCTTTTTCATGGCTGTAAGTTCGTCGCAAACCTTTGCCATGGCTTCTCGGTCAGTGATTTCGAATTCATCAATTTTTCTTCCTATCCCAAATAATTGGTTGTCAATTGGTTGGTCGTACCAGTATAGGCA
>QMYO01000348.1 GCA_003662715.1 Candidatus Bathyarchaeota archaeon
AGAAAATCATCGTAAGAGAGACTTGTCGCCTTTCTCCAAACATAAGTGCGGAGTTGAGGCTTGCTGTTAAAGAACAAGAACTCTAAAATTTCAAATCTTATCTGAACAGCACCCTTCCGCATTCGCCCCATTATAAGTGCACCAGTAAACCAGTAGCATATCTACTATCCAACCATTAAAATGATTAACTATTCGCAACAAACTCTGGACAAAAGGAAGACTCCTCAAAACATGTGAAGGTAAGGCAAACTTGGGAGCGTCTTCTTAATACACGCAATGGAAAAAGCTTATTCCACACACAAAACCAGAAGACTCTGAAAAGAACAACTACACAGAAAACTTGACCAGATGCTATAAAAAAGAGGGAGGACTTAGGTCTAGTAGGTTTGTCCGTATCTGGATGTGATGACGACTACGTCGAGGATGTCTATTACGCCCCATGGAGACGCGACATCGCACTCTGGGTTCCAGTTAGGGTCTCCTTCGCGGGATCCGTAGATGGATGTGGCTGCGACTACGTCGAGGATGTCTATTTTTCTATCTCCGTTTATGTCTCCCAGCATTTTCATCTTTACTGGTCCGTAAGTCATGTTGTTGTTGGCGAGGTTTGCTTCTCCAAGGACTGGCTGAGCTTCAGCCCTTAAAGTGTAATTCTGGCCTGGTGTGATGCCTGTTGTATCCCATACGAATGTTAATGTTATGTTTGTGCCAGGCAGAAGATCTGTGACTGTCTGTGTTCCGATGACGGTGGAGTCATAGTAGAGGGTGACATTGAAAGTTTCCACGAATTCCCCCTCATTAGATGCGGTGACTGTAATGTTGGTAGGTTTGCCCGCGTACACTGCATCGGGACTTACAATCTCGGTGATTGCCACGTCTCGGTTCTCTGTGACTATGACGAAAGTTGTTACGGTGTTGTTTGCAAAGTCTGTATCGCCCGTGACTGGCTGCACATGGGCAGTGATGTTATAAACTCCTTCTGAGGGCGTCCACATGTAATCTAGTGTGTAAGACTTGCCAGCTGCCAACTGCGAGATCGTGGTGGAGTCAACCACTGTGTCGTTTATCAGAAGCTGTAATACAACATCCGTTTCGTTCACGATTCCGATGTTAGTGGCTGTAGCGTTGAGCAGGGCAGAATCGCCCAAGTAAACAAAGGATGGAGACTCCAAAGCAACTGAGACTTCATGAGGTGACCATGTGATAGCGTTATACCAAAGCTGCAGGTGATAAGTGTTTATTGTGGAGGTTATCCCCTCAAGCCACGGCGCAAGGTACGTTCGTCCCCTCTTATACACGACAATTGCACCTCTCTCGGCGCTCTCCTTCGCTACGTATCTTCCACCTGCCAATTCATTGTCGTCCCACGTACCATCCGCTGGAGTGCCCGTTGTGACAGGTGTTGGGAACCAGTAGGGGTTGGGGATGCCTTTGAAGAGGGGGTGCTGAGGTTCTAATATTTGGAGGGAGCCGGTGTCTGTGTAGTTGTAAGTTAGGGTTTCATTGATGCCTACGGGTGTGGCCAGCTTTCGGTTGTTAGGAACCCTATAGCTGAAGGAGGCCTCGCTTATTATGAACCCGTGTCCTTCCTCTACATACTGTTTAATCGCCTCTATTTCAGAGTCTGTGAACTCGAAGCCGTAATCCTTATTCCAAGCACTCGAGATTATCAGTGCATCGGCACCCGTGGCTGCAATGTCACTGTAGGTGATATTCTCCTTGCGTAGACTCGTGTAATCAATGTATACCATTACATCACCGTATAGATGCCACTGGGTGTTAATCCTGTCCCAAGTCAGCCTCTCATAACCGCAACAGTTTCCTTCAGAGTCCACAACGACTGCCTTGTAGGGCTTTCCAACGTAGATGAACTTTTCCACGGCGTTGTTATTTAGCCGCGTCTCGTTTTGCACTGGCGTAACAGACAATGTGATGTTATACCATCCTTTCTTTGTAGGATTCCAAGTTAGACTTACGGTTGCAGACTCACTGGCGGAAAGCGAGGAGACGGTTGTCGAATCCACAAGGGAACCATTAACTCTTAACGTGACATTTACATCGTTCTCGGTGGATTCGCCAAAGTTAAGTATAGTAGCGTTAAAGGTTCCTGAACTTCCAGGTTCAACATAGGGGGGAGTTGTCCAAGAATAGACGGTGAGGTCGTGGGTTGGAGGTTTTTCTTCAACGGCTCTTTTTGCATTTACCCTTCCATAACCAAATTTTGTGTCGAAACCCGGTGAACCAATGTCGTCAGCAGTGTAACGCAACTGCAACCGTACCCAATCCCGCGATTTTGTTGGAAACTGACTCCAGATTAAAGCAGCGACACCAGCAACGTGGGGAGCCGCCATCGATGTACCGCTCCATGAGACGTATCCGTTGTTCCAAACTGTAGAGTATATGTCAACGCCAGGCGCTGCAAGTTCTATGTAGTCCCCATAATTTGAGAAACTTGCTAGACCGTCTCCAGTGGTGGTTGCTGAAACCGATATCACTTCTTCATAGGCTGCTGGATACGCCCTCGCATTCGTGTCCTCGTTGCCTGCAGAAGTGATCAGAAGCACTCCGTTGTCATAGGCGTATTTGATCGCTTGGTATATGAGCTCGCTGGAATAGTAGCTGCCCCAACTCATGCTGATAATGTCCGCCCCCTGATCTACAGCGTGAATTATGCTGTTGGCAAGCCATTCAGAAGTGCCATATCCTGAAGAGTTAAGCCCCTTCTCCGCCATGATGCTGACATTAGCAATACCCGCTATTCCCGCACTGTTATTCAGCACCGCCGCAATGATCCCAGCACAGTGGGTGCCGTGTCCCTCATCGTCCATGGGATCCGCGTCGTCGTTGACCCAGTCGTAGCCCAGAGCAACGTAGTTTGCGGCGAGATCGGGATGATCCCAGTCTATGCCTGTGTCAACCACGGCGACGAGAACGTCCTTGCTGCCTACGGTGGTGTTCCAAGCCCAATCCGCCTTTATCTTTTTCGGTCCCCACTGCTGATCCCATGAAGGATCGTTGGGAACAAAATGGGCTTTCCACACCCAATTGGGTTCTACGTAGCTGACGTGATCAGACGCTGAAACTTCTTGAAGGAAATCAGAAAGAGACCTCCAAGGAAGCTCCACAGCCAAAGCTATATTG
>QMYO01000349.1 GCA_003662715.1 Candidatus Bathyarchaeota archaeon
GATTTATTCCGCGCGAACGCTCTAAAAAAAGTGCAACAGCCAGAATCCTCAGAGACTTAATCAGGCGGGGCAGACATCACGCCATATCTGTAATTGTTATTACACAGTACCCAGACAGTATAGACAAAGAAACCCTTCGTATACCATGTACTAAATTTATTTTTGCTATTGAGCCAGGACACCTCGGAGAAATGAAAACTTTGATTATGGATCTTCCGGAGGAGTTGATAAACTCGCTTCCCTCTCTGCCCGCAGGGACTTGCATATTAACCGGAACTAAAGATATGATTCAGAGGAGTATACCTATGAAGGTGACAAGTATTAGGAGTACAACTCATGGGGGAGTGACTCCAGACTTTATGAAAGAATTAAGGGAGTTCTACGGCTCCGATGTCAGCTGAATCTTTAATTCTCGAAATACTGAAAAAGAGCGGTAGGCCTCTTAGCGCAAAGGAAGTACAACAAATACTCAAAAGAACAGGCCAGGAATTCACGTACTACTGGGTGAAGCTCAATCTTGATAAGCTTGCGTCGCAAGGATTAATTGTGAAATTTAGGAAAGGACGCACAACAAGATATGCTGTCTTAAAGAGCGACTCAGCTCCGAGGTTTGTCACACTCGACGAATTTATCAAATATACGACCTCGGATTTGGTAGAACGAGAGGCTCTAGGAAAGGAATTATCCGAAGCAGAACAAAAAATATTCGAACGAACAGTATCCGAATGGCTTGAGTTAGACCTTATTAAGATATGGAACCACGTACTCAAACCGCGACTAACGGATAACGACAACATTTTAAAATTTATCTCACAGGATCCGATGAGCCTCATTTTTCAAACTCTCAAGGAGCTGATTAATCTTTACAATAATCTCATACTGAGGTTTAGAAATACGTACGATTTGCGCGCAAGGACGGAAATGTGGAAAAGGTTGGAAGACCTGGAGCGCATTATCCGTGAATTTGCATCATACGTTGGCATCCCAACGGTACCATCCGACATAACTATAAGTATTAAGAAAGACAAGGCACAAATTGTCGACGAAGCCCTTGTGCGCGCGCTATTGAAGGAAAATATTTCTGGTAACCAAATAATAGAGCCGCTTATACCAAAAGAGTTGAGGATCAATCCTTTGATTTCTGTAGGCATAGATGGAACAAGATTCGAGGTCCATGCGGGGCGTGTTCTTGGAAGAGCTGCATGGTTATTGCATCCAACTATGGCTATAGCACCAGTAATTATTAATGCAGCTGTAGCGAGCTGGCTTGAAGTTGGAGAAGAGGAGCCTCTATGCCATGACCCGAGACCGACGCCCGAAGATTGGGCAGACTACACTCACTACAAGGCAATAAGTGATGGATTGATATTAACACCTAGGGAGCTATCTAAGTATCCTGAAAGTATCTGGAAAAGAGCAGCCGAGGCGGCTATGAATGCCGTTGAATACAGGAAGGCGAGGGAGACGATTAAGCCGCCTCCAGGGGTTCTTGGTCGACTGTCAAGTGCACGGCTTCCTTCTTTCGTAATCTTGGACGGAAGACTCTTTCCTTACGAACATTACGTGGATGACTATCTCCATTATCATCATGAACAAGTTAAAATAGCCATCCAAGAGTTTAACGAACTTCTTGCAGTAAATGATGCCTATAACTCGCCTTATAATCCAACAATTCTATTCTGCGGGTTGGTGAAAAGGAGTCATTACGAATTTTTCAAAGTCCTCTTAGTGTTCTGGATGCAAAAAGAGGGATTATTGAATGACGAAGAGTTTTGGAAGGTGCTTTCGTGCCGTATTCCAGATGGATGGCTGTTATGGAAAATTTTTTCGCTGATAAGTCAAATACGACCCGGAGTGCAAATGCTTGTGACATTTCGTGTTAGAAAACCCTTCGCGTCTATGGTTCAAGGAGACCCGCTGAAAGATTTGTTGGACAGTGTTGAAGGAGGCGCCGAGGAAAAAATAATGGCTCTGAAAGATCAGGAAAGATGGAAAGAGCAACTGGAGAAATACGCTCAGAAAAACAATAGGCCTATGATAGATATGACGCCGTACTCCGTAATATGTGCAAAAGGGCGAGTCGCATACTTTTTCTGTGACGTACCTCATTTAAGAGGATACGAAAATATTTTATTGCCAAGATTCGAGGTACTCTTACCTTACAGCGCTCAATCGCAAACGGCCGACGCTTTTGATAAAATTGCGGCAGAAAAAATAGCTGCTCTTATATATTTCCATAAAAACTGGGCGGTTTTTCATAAGCTATACCTGCAGCGCGAAATACATGAAACCGCCATGGTTGTCACTAGAGAGGTAAACAGTTCCCATGAGTATGCAAATAAACTTGGCAGGGTCTATCAGATGGCGGTTATCGGGCTGCTTGAAAAAGCATTGATAAACCTGCTAAGCAGGCGTCCATAACAGCCAAAGGGGTGCAGCAAACGAATATACAAACGAAAAAAAGACTCTTTGTGCGAACTTTACTCAGATGGCACAAGCACAACAGAAGACTGTTCCCTTGGAGATCTGAACGCGATCCGTATAAAGTATTAATTGCGGAATTGATGCTCCAAAGAACTCAGGCTAAGCAGGTTGCCCGAGTTTTTAAGAACTTTATTGACGCATTTCCCACGCTTGACGATGCCGTCACAGCAGATCCACAGAAAGTTTCCTTTATATTGAAGCCATTAGGGCTCAAACATAGGATTCCGAGGATCATTCACGTTCTAAAAAAAATCGCTGTCGAGTATCATGGTAAGATACCTGACGATTACCATCGGTTAATTTCCATACGGGGGATCGGTCGATATATAGCTAGTGCCATATTATGCTTTGGATATGGCAAATCAGTGCCCGTTGTTGATGTAAATGTTGTAAGAGTTCTGAGTAGATTTTTCGGCATTACTTCATCAAAGAGGCGCCCACACACGGACCCAGCTTTTTGGAACCTATCTAGGGAATTAATACCTGAAAATAAGGGCCCGGAGTTTAATGAAGCACTTATCGATTTCGCCGCCGTCGTATGCACAAAAGATCCCCGATGCTCAACCTGTCCCCTTTCTCAGGCGTGCCATTACTTCAGTTTGCACAAAACTTCATTATATATTTCGTGACTCATTCAAACTCCAACTATTCCGAA
>QMYO01000350.1 GCA_003662715.1 Candidatus Bathyarchaeota archaeon
GAAGTTGGCGACGAATTTATTTGTAGGTTTTTCGTAAATTTCTGTTGGCGTCCCAACTTGCACGAGTTTTCCTTTATTCATAATTGCAATTCTATCTGACATCGTTAACGCTTCAGTTTGATCGTGAGTCACGTAAATAGCTGTTATACCCACCTTCTTCTGGATGGCTTTTAGTTCAAAGCGCATTTGTTGTCTAAGTTTGAAGTCGAGGTTGCTGAGTGGTTCGTCGAATAGGAGCACATCTGGCTCTGTTACAAGAGCTCTTGCTAAGGCTATGCGTTGTTGTTGTCCACCACTAAGTTCTCGTGGGTACCGTTCTGAGCATTCTAACAGTTGAACTATCTCAAGTGCCTCTCTAACTTTTTTGTCGATCTCTTCCTTCTTCATTTTACGAAGTTTTAACCCAAACGCGATGTTATCGTATGCTTTCATGTGAGGAAATAGTGCATAACTCTGGAACACCATGCCTAGCCTTCGTTCATAGGGAGCTTTTCTGCTAACATCTTTTCCCTTGATAAGTATCTGCCCAGAATCAGGTTTCAGAAAACCAGCGATTAATCTTAAAACTGTGGTTTTACCGCATCCGCTAGGGCCAAGAAGTGTCATAAATTCTCCTGTGGTTACAGCAAGGGAGAAATTATTTACTGCGACCACGTTTCCGAAGGGTTTTGTAACGATTATGAGTTCTACGATCGGCGGCGGTTTCGTTTTTTGCAGCACTCATAGAAAAAAGATGGGGGGAATAAATAATTTTTGTCAACTATGGATCTGTCCCGATTATCGGTTGTATCTCTTCGTCCCAAATGGTGGTCCATTCGTTTATGTGTGAAGATTTCCAGTCCAGGTCTCCAATTCTGCCATAATTCATGATATCTGCTTGGGTGGGGTTGAAAGGAACAATGTCTGGGTTCATTTGGGCATACTTGTTAGATGGTGGCAAACCGATATTGGAACACATGAACTCATTGTTTTTCGGATTCATATAATAGTTAAGGAAGTTCATTGCAAGGGCTTTGCGTGGTCCATTAATGACCGCAACGCAGTCTACTGCGACGGCGAATGCTTTTTCAGTGTCGTTAAAATATGGAATCCAACTTATCTCCACGCCTTGTTTGTGCCATTGATACAATTTGTCAGCAGTAACACATAAACCTACATGGGCTGTGCCAGATGCTAGCATGTTGATGCACTCTGTCTCAGTTGTCCATATCCCTGCCATATGTGGTGCTATTTGTTTCAAAGCGTCCCATCCAGCAGTAAGGTTAAACTCTGAGCCTCCGAACCAATATGCTGGCATTATTACGCTGTCTCCAGTACCCAATGAAATATGTGAAGTGGCGATATTCTTGTTAAGCTCTGGTCTGAAGAGATCGCTCCAATTTGCAATGGGGGTTGTAACAAGGTCTGAGCGCCAAGCGCAACTGACGACTGAGATTACGTACAAGCCTATACCGTAAATCTTGCCATTGTATTTTATTAATAGGTTCTCAGGTATTTGATCCAAGATGGGCAAGTCATTCCTATTCAATTCTGCGAGATAACCTGCTTTTGCCAGTTGGACAGCTACGGAAGGCGCAATAGCGGCTAGGTCAATTTTTACTTCGGGCCAAATTGATTCTATCTTGTTTATAACTGTTGACGATGCGCCAGCATGAATTTCAAGCAGTATTTGAGTTCCGAAATCTCTAGTGTAGTTTTCAGCAATTTTTTGTGTAAGGTTTCCAAAATCTCCACCCCAGCAAGCATAGACAATGGATTTTGTTTGAGTGCTTGGTGGCGAGATTATGTAACGGTCAATAACCACACCTACAACTAATGCTCCAATCAAGGCAATTATCAACAAAATCATTTGAGTTAATGCCATTGCTTTTTTTGTTTGCATTTTAAACTTTCTCCTTAAATTAAACTGCTTTAACGAAGAAGTCTTTCATCTAAATAAGTTTTCCTCTTCGAGACGTCACCAAAGTCCTACAAACCTTTCAAATCCAACAGTTCTCTCGATGATTATCATGAATACTGCTGTAACGCCCATCAGAAAAGCTGAAGCTGCTGCGATAGCAGGGTTAGAATAGTATCTCATATATCCCATAAATGCTACTGGAAATGTTGTTGTGAAGGGATCGGTTAGAAAAGCGGCAAGGTTTACCTCGCCCCATGAGATAGAAAATGCAAACAATGCCCCTGCAACTATGCCTGGTTTTATTATTGGCAACGTGATTTTGAAAAAAGTTGTTAACTCATCCGCGCCTAATATTTGAGCTGCTTCTTCGAGTGTTCTGTTGAACCCTACAAGTGATGCAGAAACTGTTCTAACTACGTATGGCATTGTTAGTATTGTGTGTCCAATAATAAGATTAGGTAGGGCGTTGTACATTCGAAGATATCCATACAACATGTTCAGAAGGGCAGCACCAGTCACCACGCCTGGAACTATTATGGGCGACAGAATTAGAGTGTTCAAGAACTCTTTTCCTTTAAAGTCGTACCTAACAATAGCCAATGAGCAGGTAATGCCGATCGTTAGTGATACAACTGTTACCAAAGATGCCAGCAAAAGACTATTCTTCAAACCTTCTATGAAGGGGGGATAATTTAAGAAAACCACAAACCAATCTAGCGTGAATCCTCTTGGAGGAAAGAAAGCTAAGATTTTCCTAGAATCAAACGCCATGCTTAATACAAACATTATGGGCAGGAAAAGAAACAGAAAGGTGCCCCATACAAGGAAGAACGTGATAATTTTTCCTACAGAGTCCAACGTTTTCTTGCTGATTCCAATTTTTGTCATTTTACTCTCACCCACCTTGATAGTACGCCACTTATTCCATAAGCGATGGTTAACGAGATGAATAGAAGAACAACTGACATTGCCGCTGCAAAAGGATAGTTAACCACGTTGATGAATCGATCGTATATGTAGTTACCTATCATGAAGACTCTCCCTTGGCTTAAAACCAAAGGTGTAACGTACGCGCTAGCTGCTCCAGTAAAGCTTAGAAGTATTGAAGCAATCACGCCAGGCAGGCTCAAAGGAAGAGTTATCTTGAAGAATGTTTGGATGCTGCTTGCTCCAAGGATTTTCGCTGCCTCCTCAACTTCTGGGTTGATGCTTTTTATTGAGCCCATTTGAACAAGCA
>QMYO01000351.1 GCA_003662715.1 Candidatus Bathyarchaeota archaeon
ATAAAAGGAAAAACCCTTGAAGAAGCTAAGAAGATAACAGAACAAGACATATTAAGGGAGCTAGGAGGGTTACCTGAATCAAAACTTGACTGCCCAAAACTTGCCGTTACAACGTTGCGTAAGACGATTGCAAAATACAATGAAAGAAGACAGAGTTACGCCCAAGTATCTCTGACGATAAGAAAACATTAAGATAGTTTCAAAGGTTGTGCAACGAGGACGTTTAAATGATAGTTTCAATTGCCAGCGGGAAGGGAGGCACAGGAAAGACAACTATAGCCGTTAACATGGCACTGTCCCTCAAGGATGTCCAGCTTTTGGACTGTGACGTGGAAGAACCAAACGCCCACCTGCTTCTACACCCTAAAATAAACAAAGTAAAGCCCGTATACGTTTCAACTCCACAAATTAATGAAGAACTCTGCGACCACTGTGGAAAATGCTCCGAATTCTGTGAGTACAACGCCCTTTTCGTTAGTTCTGAAAAAGTCTTAGTATTCCCAGAACTTTGTCACAGTTGTGGAGGTTGTATGATTGTTTGCCCCAAAAAAGCGATCACTGAAAGAAAACGAAAGATTGGAACAGTCAAAATGGGAGTGGCGGGAGACATAGAATTGGTGTATGGTGAACTCAAAGTGAGTGAGCCTATGCCAGTACCTGTAATAAAGGAGGTCAAGAAGCAGATTAAAGACTACAAAACCGTGATAATAGATTCGCCTCCAGGGACTTCTTGTCCAGTGATTGAATCAGTTTATAAAAGCGATTATTGCATTCTTGCAGCTGAACCCACACCTTTTGGACTACACGACTTAAGAATAACTGTTCAAGTTTTGGAAAAAATCAAAATTCCTTTTGGAGTTGTTATAAACCGAGCAGAAATCGGTGACAGAAAAGTCTATGAATACTGTAAAGAAAAGGGTATCCCTATATTACTTGAAATCCCTTTTCAAAGAAGAATAGCAGAGCTTTACTCCCGTGGAATCTCCTTCACAGCGGAAATGCCAGAATGGAAAGTCAGATTTCAGAAACTCTTCGATGAAATAAAGGAGTGTGTAAACCGTTGAAACAGATAGTCGTAGTAAGTGGGAAGGGAGGCACAGGGAAAACCACGATAACAGCTTCTTTCGCAGCTTTAGCTCAAGACATCGTTGTGGTTGATTGCGATGTGGACGCCTCCGACCTTCACCTACTTTTGCATCCACAGATAATACAAACAATAGAGTTCAAAGGCTCTAAATTGGCTGTGATGGACAAGACGAAATGCGCAGAATGCGGTTTATGTAAGGATGCTTGTAGGTTTGACGCAATAAACGATAATTTTGAGGTGAATCCTTTCTTGTGTGAGGGATGCGGCGTATGTGTTGTTGTTTGCCCTAAAGGGGCACTACACTTAGCGGAAAGGGTCTCCGGATACGCTTTTATCTCAAAGACAAAGTATGGCACCATGTCTCACGCAAGACTGAATCCAGGCGAAGCAAATTCAGGTAAGCTGGTAACCCTAGTGAGACACAACGCTAGACAAATCGCTGAGAAAGAAAAATGTAACCTAATTCTAATCGACGGTCCACCAGGCATCGGTTGCCCAGTGATAGCCTCAGTCAGTGGAGTGGATGTTGGACTTGTGGTCACAGAACCCACCATGTCAGGGATTCATGATCTCAAAAGGGTGTTACGGCTACTCGACCACTTTCAGATTCCATCTCTTGTCTGCATAAATAAGTATGACATAAACAGAAAAAATAGTGAAAAAATAATGAAATTCTGTGAGAAAACCGATGTAAAAGTCGCGGGAAAACTTTCTTTTAATCCCGTCGTGACAGAGGCTATGGTTAATGGAAAAACGGTTGTTGAATATTCTCCTGAAAGCATGGTCTCACATGAAATAAAAAGATTATGGGAGGCGCTTCTTCACGTTTAAGACCAGCTCACACAAAAATTAATGAGGAGAACATAGCATGTTGCGCGTAGCGAAAGTATCTAGCTTTTCTCTCGTAGCACTAGCAAGGTGCATCAATGCATGCCACAAAATGTATATACTAGTCCACAGATTTCCACAATAACAAGAAAAAAAAGGTTTATGGTGAGCAATATGCCAAAAATTAAGGCGACCGCTAAGCTTGTAGAAAATGTTCGTTCAATAGTTGATAACGCCAGAACCCACACCGTTGTTTGCGACTTACCAAACGCTAAGGGAGGACAAGACAGCGGACCAACAGCACTGGAACTAGCGCTCATGGCATTAGCAGACTGCGCCGCCACTATATTTGCAGACGTAGCCAAACAAAGCAAAATTGAAGTCACAAATCTTGAAGTGGTAGCAGAAGCTGAAAAGTCTCCAGACTCGCCAAAACTTAGCGACGTGAAACTCAAAGTTTATGTTTCCGCCAAGGCAAGAAAACAATTGCTTGAAGCTGTTTGGCGAAGAACCGAGGCAAATTGTCCAGTAGTAGCCATATTCAAAGAACCGATATCTGTAGAAGTTGAACTGGAAACAACAACTGTGGAATAAGCCAGCCCAACATATGACCCCTTTCTTTTTTTTGGCTCAAACGTACACATAACAGTGACCAAATATTAAAACACGCGCGGCTGAGAATATTAAAAAGTAAGAATAAAATAACAGACATGAATACATTATGAAACTTCATATTTACATCTTCAGACACGGTGAAACCTATTATAATAGAAGTAGAAGATTTACTGGACGGGTAAATTCAAGATTAACACCCAAAGGAATTAAGCAATCCAACATAATAGCTGAGAAATTAAGAAAAAAGAAATTTCAAATAGCATTTAAAACAAGTCTTTCTCGTTCATCGGATAGTCTAAAAATAGTTCTAAAATATCATCCCGAATGCAAAAAAGTTATCGTTGACGATAGAATGATAGAAAGATCATATGGAGATTTTGAGGGGAAGTTTCACAAAACTGTAATCAAAAAATATGGTAAAAAACAGTTTGATATTTGGCATAGATCCTACGATGTCCCGCCTCCCGGAGGAGAATCAATAAAAATGGTTGAAAAAAGGGTTTTGTCTTTCATAAAAGACTTAATTGCCCTCATGAAAAGAGATAGAGCTAATGTTGTAATTTCCGCTCATGGAAATTCAATGAGACCATTTAGA